>JAFGKP010000089.1 GCA_016928455.1 Methanomicrobia archaeon | reverse complement strand
GTGCTATTCCGAGGGTGTGCCCTTTATAAACCTGCTGCCTGAATGGCAGGAGCGATTTGCCACGCTGATGGAACGGGTTGCGGATGAGCTAGAGAAGGAGCGTGAGCAATGAAACAACTCACGGTGATCAGTGGCAAGGGCGGCACAGGAAAAACAACGCTCGTCGGCGCGTTCGCGGTCCTCGCGGCGAACAAAGTCATTGCAGATTGTGATGTTGATGCGCCTGATTTGCACCTGCTGCTACATCCTGAACCTGAACGACAGGAGGAATTCAAAGGACTCAAGGTCGCTGTCATGGATAAATCGCTCTGCATCGAATGCGGTACGTGCGCGGAGACCTGCAGATTCAATGCCATCGTCTCGATGGAAGATTCAGGCTACGCGGTAAATCCCGCACGCTGCGAGGGCTGTGGCGCGTGCGTCTACACCTGTCCGCAGGAAGCGCTTTCGCTACAGGAACGAGTCTCCGGGTACGCCTTCGTCTCAACCACGAAGTACGGCCCGATGGTGCACGCGCAGCTCAATATCGCGGAAGAAGCGTCCGGTAAACTGGTTACGGTCGTTCGCGAGCTGGCGCGGGAGATCGCCGAGCGGGAAGGTCATGACCTCATCTTGATTGACGGGGCGCCCGGGATCGGCTGTCCGGTAATAGCATCCTTGAGCGGCGTGGATCTCGCACTTATCGTTACCGAGCCCACACTCTCCGGCCTGCATGACCTCGAACGTATCCTGGATGTCGCGGCACACTTTGGGATTGCTTCCGTCGTCTGCATCAACAAATATGACCTGAGCGAGAAGAACAGCGAGCGCATTGCAGCGTTCTGCCAGCAGCGCGGCGTGGAGATCGTTGGGAAGATCCCTTATGATCCGGTGGTCACCGAGGCTATGGTCGCCGGTCTGCCGGTGGTCGAGTTCTCCGAAGGCGCGGTATCGAAGACGATACGAGATATGTGGGAGCGTCTACGATGAGACGGGTCTACGGACCGGTTCCTTCACGACGGCTCGGTCGCTCTCTGGGCGTCAATCCCATCCCGTTCAAGACCTGCAACTACTCCTGCGTCTACTGCCAGCTCGGCCGGACAACGCACATGACCAATGAGCGTCGCGATTTCTTCCCGCCGGAAGAGCTCCTGAACGAGATTCGAGGAGTGCTAGAGCCAGCGGGCAGCAAGCAGGAGCTGGATTTTGTAACTTTTGTCGGTGAAGGCGAACCGACGTTATGTAAAAGCCTGGGCTGGCTCATCAGCAAGACGAAAGAGCTGGCGGATATACCGGTAGCTGTGGATACCAATGGCTCTCTGCTGTACCAGGCGGAGGTGAGGAACGAGCTTGCGCAGGCCGATGTGGTGATGCCCTCACTCGACGCGGGCACTGCGGCAACGTTCATGAAGATTAACCGGCCACACCGCGGGATTGCGTTTGATACGATGGTCGAGGGTATGGAACAGTTCAGGCGAGCGTACAAGGGAGAGCTCTGGGTAGAAGTTATGCTCGTAAAGGGGCTCAACGACTCGGAAGATGAATTGCTAGCATTGAAACGCAGACTCGAGCGTATAGAGCCCGATCGGATTTATCTAAATGTCCCCATACGACCACCTGCGGAGCCGTGGGCCGTTCCGCCTGATCAAGAAGCGATCGTATTAGCACAGGCGATACTCAGCGATTTGAACGTGGTGGATATCACGGCTGAGGAGCTGGGTGCATTCTCCATTGCGGGATTCCACAACCCCGAAGAGGCTATCCTGGCCATAATCAGACGGCACCCCATGCGGGAGGAGCAGGTCATAGAAACGCTGCAGCACTTCGCAGTGGCGGGAGAAGCTGTTCAGGAGAGCTTGCAGCAGCTGGCGAAGAGCGGGCAGATAAAGAAGGTAACGTACCGGGAGAAGGTATTCTGGCTCTCTGAAGAGGCGAGGAGGGGCTAATTGATCACGGTTGTCGCGGAACTTGTCCTGCTTTTTCCTATAGGGTGATATAACCCTGTATGTGTAAAGATTGGGAAATACTTAAAGCGAGAAAATGCCCGCGATGGTAGATTTGGAGAAGTGTGACGGCGGTAAATGACGGAAAGAGCAAGGCACGAGCATGTATGTATGTGTGTATGTGTGTCGAGGAATGTCCTGTGGAGGCTATACGTCTGGGCTATACGTCTGGTCGCGGACGACCCCAGCAGTGCACCACAGGGAAGAGAGCAACATGCGGTAATACCTGCTGAGGCGTGCACCGTTTGTGAGCACGGTGCGATAAGCATGAAGTAGTAACGAGGGGAGCTTTAAGAAGAGGTATGAACACCGCAGCTCTGTGGAGAGGGCAGTTGCCGCTCACTATCCTTCGGTTCCTGGTGTCGTTTTATTCCTCACCGCGCCGGAGCAGCAGAGGCGGTGAAGATACGCTATACCGTGAGTGAGTCAATCCTCATTTAGATTAAAGAAAATCACACAGCTCGTTGTATCGCGCAATAACAATCCTCCGCACTTCAACGGGCGTTTCTCGTAGCTTATTCGCTGTTTCTTTGTCGCCAAGATACTCTATCCAGGATGCAAGCCACCCCGCTTCAGCCTCGACGAACTGATCTATATTTTCTCTGAGGTCTGAAAAGTCCGTTATAGTTACGCACTGAGCGCCGCGGTGCAAGTAATATGGGTTCTTATCCACAGGGCGAAACACGCAGGTAGCAATAACCGCCTTCTGCTCTTCGTCCTCCACCTCAGCTGCCCATTTTCGCTTTATTGAATTCCATTTCTTTTTCTTTTTTTCCACCATCGGATCCATCACATCTCTTTTTTATAGCTATAACTACGGTAGTGCGTCTTAATATAGCTGATGGTATGAAGGAGTTAGCGAAGGGGTATGAAGGAGTTAGCGAAGGCTTTCGTGAGGATTACGTTTTAAGCGTGAACCCCGCGAACAGCATGGTTCAATTCGAGCTGTGCGTTTCAGGCTTCATCGCATAACGTCGCGCTGCAAGGAGGGTTGGTTTCGACGCACCGCGTATTTTTTTATTGCAGGGGTGGGGGTGGCAATTTTAGTTTATATACGACGAGAAAGAATGAGTGACTGAGGGAGTGATGTGAAAAAATGCCCGCAGTGGTAGATTTGGAGAAGTGTGACGGCTGTAAAGGCCGGAAAGAGAAAGGGACGAGCATGTGTGTCGAGGAATGTGCAGTGGAGTGCATACATCTGGTCGAGGACGACCCCAGCACTGCACCGCATGGAAGAGAACAACATGCAGTAATAAATGCTGAAGAGTGCACCGAGTGTGAGACGTGTGTGGACGTTTGTGAGCAAGGTGCGATAAGCATGGAAGAGTAACGAGCCGAGAGAAGCTCATGACCGTGGAGACGCGGTAAAATAAGCTGGTGTGGGATAGATAAGGTGGGTGGGGTCGCTCTTTGCCGTTAGCGCTGATAGTTAGTAAATGAGCGGCATCAGAATACGTGCTCAGAACGGTTCGTGTTATACGCACAAATCTTTTCTCTAGTGAAACTACCAGTGTGCCGGTTGTCTTTGCCCCGATTCGAGACTGCTTGCTGAGGGGGCGGGCAATAGCAGCTTTCGGCATTTTTGCTATCGCGGGAACGGTAGATTTAGGAATGCTATTTACCGATACCCGAAGGTTCTCGAACTCGCTCGTCGCCTCCAATGCACTCGAACAAAAGGCTCAAGAACAGAAAAAAAAGCCGCGTAAGACTCCGTTCGATTGGTATCCACATCTCATTATGCCCTTGTCTTGTTCTATAATAGAGGCACGAATGTTTGTACCGTGCGCCGCGCTGAATCTGATACTGAGCCGAACATGCTGTGCTCTGAGTGCGCCTTTTTCGATACATGACCTTTAGTATACACGACGATGAGCACGGGTGAGGGCAAAATAATCGTGTACTACGGTAAAGGCGAGGGAAAGACCACCAGCTCCATCGGGCATGCTATACGGGCGTTGGGTCATAACAAGAAGGTAGTGATAGTGCAGTTCATGAAAGGACGGCGCACCACCGGAGAATATCTGTTCCTCAAGAACCTTGATAACCTCCAGATAGTACTCTGTGGCGCGCCCGTTTTTTTACGTGACGCGAGTTCGCGGGACCTTCATCTCCAGAAAGCCAAAGAGGGGCTGGAACTCGCGCAGCGCGTGCTCCAGGAGCAGCAGACAGACCTCTTGATTCTCGATGAGATTTTGTACGCGGTCAAATTCGGGCTGGTAACTGAAGATGATGTCCTGGCGTTGCTGAAGATAAGAGGTCATACGGACATCATACTCAGCGGTCGAGACCCTGGTGCGCGAATACTGGAGCTGGCGGATATCGCAACACACATGGAGAAGGTCAAGCATTACTGGGATGAAACCAGCAGTTCAACGTCAGGAATAGAATATTAAGTGATCATCACATGATAGATCTGGATGCCGCAGGGATCGGCGAGGGGATATCTGAAGTGATCGTAACGACGAAATCGGGTGCAGGCGCGCCGAACGCCGCACCGATCGGGCTTATCAGCCAGCGTACCGAAGCAGGTGACCTGATTCTGTCTGTCAAGCTCTACCGGGGCTCACAGACGCTCGCCAATGTGCTGGAGACCGGAACGCTGGCAGCGAACGTGACTGACGATATGATGGTCTTCGTAACAGCAGCGTTTGAGGATCTGCGTGCCGCGGATTTCACTGATTTCAAGGCTGTGCCGGTATTGAAGGGGGCGAACGCGTGGATTGTCTTCGCTGTTACGTCGAAAGATGAGCGTGTGGAGTATGTCCGATTACTCTTACAGCCCGAGCGGATCAAAATCAATCGAAAAGCGGTAACGGCGATCAATCGCGGGCGCAACGCGGTACTTGAAGCTGCTATTATCGCAACCCGGATTCATCGTACTGAAGACGAGCAAACAAAGGCGGAGATGCGAAAACAGGTGGAGCAGTACAAGAAGCTGGTCATGAAGTGCGGTGGGCCGCGTGAGCACGCCGCAATGAGCATGCTGGAAGCGAGATGCTCGGGCCTGTGAGCCATCAGTAACCGCTTCGTGCGTGTTTGATACACGCCGATAAAATCTTCGGATTTTTCGCAATCGAGGAAGGCATCGAAGATTTAAACGGCTCAGCACAATGTCCGTACTGACGTGCATTACTGGCGGAGCATAGAATGAGATGACACTGCCGATAGAAGCGGAAATTGAGCTGGTGAATGGAACAATCATCAGAGCAATGGTGGTGGAGGACATAAAGAACCGGAAGCTGGATCTGTACGAGGGTAAGGAGAAGTATAAGCGCCAGATCGGGTTCATACCCTTTGAAGCTATACTCAAAGTGGACTACAAGTAAGTACAGGAGCGAGCACATGCTTGTTTGATGCGTGCAGCACCTGCTTGCTCCCTCTGCTCTGCCTGCCTTATTTCTTCAAAAATTCCCGCAGCAACTTGATCGCGCACAGGTCACCACAGATGGAGCACGCGTCGCTCTCAGACGGCCTGTCAGCCCGTATTCGCTGCGCTTCCTCGGGATAAAGCGCGAGCTCAAGCTGCCGATCCCAATCCAGATTCTTGCGCGCATGCGCCATCGTCTCGTCTCTTGCTCGCGCCTGCTCGCGCTGGCCCGTTTTGACCAGGTCGGCGGCGTGCGCGGCGATCTTCGTCACGATCGTGCCCTCCTTGATGTCGTTAACCGAAGGTAAGGCAAGATGCTCTGAGGGCGAGACCATGCACAGAAAGTCCGCACCGTACATGCCCGCGACCGCACCGCCGATCGCACTCACGAGATGGTCGTAGCCCGGTGCGATGTCCGTAACGAGCGGCCCCAGAAGATACAGCGGTGCAAAATCGGTCACGTGCTTGATCACCTTCACCGACGCTTCGATCTCGTCCAGCGGGACATGCCCCGGCCCTTCAATGAGCGCCTGCACACCGGCCGCTCGGGCACGTTTCGCGAGCTCACCGAGCGTAATGGCCTCTATGAACTTCGCGCGATCCGAGGCATCGGCGATGCAGCCCGGCCGCATGCCATCGCCCAAACTGAGTGTCAACTCGTACTCCTTCGCGAGCTCAAGCAGATAGTCGTATTCAGCATAATACGGATTTTCCTGCTCGTTATGCAGCATCCAGGCAACGAGGAATGCGCCACCGCGGCTCACAACGTCCAGAATACGATCGCTGCGCCGCAAGCGCTCCAGTGCAACCAGATTCGTACCGGCATGGATCGTTACGAAATCGATACCATCCTCCGCGTGCTTCCTCACCGCAGTGAACATGTCGTCCGAGTTCATATCCACAACTGCCCGTTCTCCCACCTGCGCCAGCGCCGCCTGGTAGATAGGCACTGTCCCGACGGGCACGGTAACTTCCTTCAGGATCTGTCTGCGCGTCTCGTCCAGGTTGCCGCCGGTCGAGAGGTCCATTATCGTGTCTGCGCCGTAGCGTACCGCCACGAGTGCTTTCTCCACCTCTTCAGCACAGTTCGCGTAATCCTTTGACGTGCCCACATTCACGTTCACCTTCGTGCTCATTCGTTCGCCGACCGCCTTGAGCACGAATTCGCTATCACCTGCCCGTTTCGCATTCCGCGGGATGACCACGCGCCCTGCATCGAGCAATCGCTGCAGCTGCTCTACGAGGACGCCTTCAGTCGACGCCACGCGCTTCAATTCGCTCGGTTCCCAGATAGTTGCAAAGGACACGGTTCTTTCCTACAGCAGCTCTACTAGTAGTAGATTTTGAGCCCGTTGGTAAAAACTTATTCAGTTTTAACGAGCTCAGGCAGGTTACCCCACGTCGCCAGCATGTCCTTATGGATCACCAGTGCACCGGTAATACCTGCTACGTGGCTGATGGCACGAAACGCCGTTTTGAGCGCCTGCGTATCCGTAACAGCGTTACCGAGCGCAGTAGCAGCGGCATCGGCGAGCGACGCGCTTGTACCGACCACCGTGGCGGCATCGGCGATGCCGAAGCTGATCGAATGCCCGACCGTGCCTGATGAGGTGCAGACGGCCTGCAACGCGGGTGCCGGTTTGAGCCGCAGCGCGATCTTGTTTGAGAAGGGACTCGTCCCTGCGTAGATGCCCACGAGCACCTCGCGATCACTGAGCAGTGCTATATCTCCACCGTTATCCACCATCGCGTACGTCGCACCTGCAGCACACATCGCTTCCACCGCGAGCTCAGCCAGCGTCCCTGCAACAGCGGCCATCGGGCCGATGCCAAACGGTTCCGTGGATTCAATCATTCTTCTGACGATCTCAGGCGTCTCATGCTCATGTTCACGCACCCGCTCACCACCCTCTGCTTCGAGCTGATATCGCTCAAATGTAACGAGGAAGTACGGGTGCCAGCGCCCGAACCGTTCCAGTTCTCGCCGCTGGCGCTGGATCTCAGCTTTCGCTAGCTCTATGTACCGCTTCTCGTCCGCGGTAATCCAAACGGAGGTCTCTTTGAGCTGGAAATACTCTTTCATCTCGTTCGACTCGGGTGCTGCTAGCTACTTGTTTTTAGTATCGCCCGTCCCTGTACTTAAACTAGCAGCGGCCGCTGTGAACGGCGTTCCCTACAATGTCGGTGAGTACCCAGGATGCGGAAACGGCTTGTACGCAGTTACGATCACTCGTGAGCGCTGCTGTGGCGGAAGCTGATACGGACGCATTACTGCTCTCCGGCGGGTTGGATACGAGCATCTTAGCCGCGGTCTCAGCCGCGCAGGGCACGCGAACGACGGCCATTACGGTCGCACTTGCAGGAACGCGTGCACCTGACCTCCGGTATGCCCGGAGGATCGCGCAGCAGTTCTGCGCCGAGCACCACGTGATTTATGTAACGGTAGATGCGGCACTCGAGAAGCTGTCGACCGTGATCGAGATGTTACGGACGTTCGACCCCGCGCTTCCCAACGATCTGGTCATCTATACTGCATTGGATGCTGCCCGGCAGCTGGGGATTACCCGCGT
Organism: Methanomicrobia archaeon; assembly: GCA_016928455.1. Classification (GTDB taxonomy): domain Archaea; phylum Halobacteriota; class Syntropharchaeia; order Alkanophagales; family Methanospirareceae; genus JACGMN01. The sequence goes on along the minus strand of JAFGKP010000089.1, from coordinate 2,200 downwards.
TATGACCGGTGATGCGGCCGATGAGCTCTTTGCGGGCTATTCCTATATGCACGCGCTCTCATCCGATGTTATGCGGACGTACGTCACCAGAATCGCCAAAACGATGCACTTCGCATCGAATTCGCTGGGCGCGTCACTCGACATAGCGATACAGCAACCGTATCGTAACCAGCAACTGATGGAGTTTGCACTATCACTCGATCCCGCCGTGCTCGTGCGGGAGCATGGCCAGAGCGTTTACGGTAAATGGCTGTTAAGAACAGCATTTGAGCCGGAACTGGGCGAGCTCGCCTGGCGCGCGAAAGATCCGATCGAGGTTGGATCAGGCGCAGCGGAACTCCGCGAGGTTATTCGGCGTACCATTTCAGATACCGAATTCGAGGCGAAGAAGCAACGATACAGCATGGCGTTCATGAACAAGGAGCAGCTCTATTTCTACGAGATCTACAGAGCGGTGGTGGGTGCGGTCCCGCAGGGCCACAATAAACGGCGCTGCCCGCTCTGCAGGGCCGACCTGCCCGCTAATAAACTCCACTGCGCGATCTGCGGGTTCGCCTATCCGCTCACACGGTACCTGACAGAACGTTCGGAAAGCGTATGAGCTATTTTAGAGCAATCCACAAGGCCGCTGAAATGCGATCATATAAGTATCACCAGACACGTCGGGTATAAACAAAACAGACGATGGAGCGACTGGACTACCTGGTGAGAAGACGGAGCACCCGAAGATGCATCCACTTGCGTATGAGCATTTGAAGAAGATAGTGCGCGAGCTGCGGCAGATCGGTCCGAATGAATCCTGCGAGTATTATCCCTGTCATTACGAGGGGCAGGATTGCACCTGGTGCTTCTGCCCCTTTTATCCCTGCGAAGATGAAGAGGTCGGTGGTCGCTGGGTGGAGCGGACGGACGGTAGCCGAATCTGGGGCTGCTCATACTGTTTCTGGATACATCGTACAGACGTGGCGCAGGCGCTTCTGGACGCTTTTGCGGCACGGGGGATCAAGGACGTTGCGGAAATTGATGAGCGACGAGCTGAGCTCTTGCAGGTATTTCAGCGGCTAAAAGAGCGGTATCCACCCGAGCCACAACAATGAATATCTTGCTCAACAATAGCCTCATACATGCTCGTCCTAGCGCCATCCTCGATCTGAGCGTGCGGTTTTACCCGCGTATATGGATAAGCAGGCCAATAACCGTCTTTGATCGCAGACTGACGCGTGGGGTAAGGCGCGACGAGAGAAGCAACTCGGCCGGCCAGATGAGGGTGATATCTGTGCCCCAGCAGGTGAGGAACGGGACAAGATTCAATCTGACCATAGCAAGCAATGAGCGCTGCATTACCGGTGAACCTGGAGAAGGAAGGGTATTATTCGGTGGGCACGCATTTCGCGGCTGCCGCCAAGAAATATAGAGAACGCGCGATACGAATAGTGAAGCGTGCTTCGCTCCTCTTCGCGCTCGGCTGTCTCGCGATACTGCTGGTCTGCGTTATAAGCTCACTCTTTGAGCCGTTTCACGAGCTTTACCGCAGCCTCTACCGCCCGCTTTGCGTAATCAACGCGCTCCTGTGCCTCCAACCGCGTCATTCCGGGGCCTGCAACGCCCAGCGTCACTGGCTTATCGTACTCCAGCGCGAGATCCATAATCTTCCGCGTCAATTGCGAGCCGATCATCTGATCGTGCTCTGTTGCACCCTCGATAATGCACCCGAGCGTCACCACCGCATCTACGTCGCCCTCGGTGAGCAGTTTCTTCACCGCTAAGGGCATATCAAAGGTTCCGGGCGTATATAACGTGCGCGTTACTGTGGCACCGAGGAACGCAGCATGTTCCCGGCCCAGGATCTCCATCTGATACGTGATGTCCCGGTGAAACTCCGAGACGACGAAACCCAATTTAATCGCTTCCTCTTTTTCTTCCGTCATCTTCCCCTTCCTCTGCTCATCCTATAAGTGCTTTGAACCTTTTAAAGGAAGGGCATTTGAGGATAACCTTCTCGACTCTGAGTCGTCGGGCTATTTCACACGGGGCTTCTCCACCTTTTAGATAGACTCTCCCGGATCTCTTAAAGAGCTCATCCATAACCTCTTCGGGTTTGCATTCGTTTTCCGGGTTGTGAATTTCCCGCACTTCTGAGTTGAGATAATCGCCAATTGCCGCTTCATCCGCGAGGAGCCACGATTCTATCGCATGAACG
>JAFGKP010000005.1 GCA_016928455.1 Methanomicrobia archaeon | reverse complement strand
TATGAGCAGGTACGAGCACGGCTCCATCAAGTCGAGGAGATCGGGCACGACTTCGAGAAGGTTGAGCTGATCCTGATGGGCGGGACGCTCACTGCACGACCCGAAGCATACCAGCAGTGGTTTGTAAACCGTTGTCTGGCGGCCATGGAGACGTTTGGTGCAGAACGGGGCAGAGCAATTCGAAATACGGGCATAACGTTCGAGACGAGGCCCGATTATGCAACGGCACGTGAGATTGATCGTATGCTCGCGCTGGGCGCGACGAAGGTCGAGCTGGGCGTGCAGCAGGTCTCAAATACGATTCTAGCGCGGATACAGCGCGGCCACTCGGTTGAAGATTCGATCGCCGCGAACCGCTGTGCACGGGATAGTGCCCTGAAGGTCGGCTTTCACGTGATGCTTGGCTTGCCTGCTACGACGGTTGAAGCGGATAAGGCGATGTTTGCGCGACTCTTCTCCGACCCCGACTTCAAGCCCGATTATCTCAAGATATACCCTACGCTCGTGGTTCGAGGAACACCGTTATATGAGCAGTGGCGCAGCGGCGAGTATGTGCCGTTCAGTGAGCCAGAAGCCGTTGAGATCATCGCGTTTGCAAAGCGGATCATTCCGCCGTGGGTGCGGATACAGCGAATTCAGCGTGATATTCCCGCACAGTTCATCGAGGCGGGTGTAAAGAAGAGCAATCTGCGACAACTGGTGCATGAGCAAATGCATGCGGGAGGCTACCACTGCCGGTGCATTCGATGCAGAGAGGCGGGGCTGGCTCGCTTAGAGGGTCGTATCGCTACCGAGCAGAATATCGTCCTGGTACTAGAGCGGTACGACGCATGCAGAGGTACGGAGCACTTCATCTCGTACGAGGATGTAGAGAACGATATTTTAATTGCGCTTTTACGGTTACGATTCCCGTTCGAACCGCATCGACCGGAGCTTGAGGACGCTGCTCTCGTACGAGAACTCCACGTGTACAGTGAGTTGGTGGGTTTGGGCAAACGGAAGGCCGAGAGCTGGCAGCATCGCGGCTACGGCGCGCACCTGCTACAAAAGGCGGAAGAGCTTGCGGGTGACGCGGGGTACCGGAAGATAGCCGTGATGAGCGGGATCGGTGTGCGAGCATACTATGAGCGGTTCGGCTACGAACGCGAGGGGCCGTTTATGCTGAAAAGGCTCGTCTGATTCTCTCAACTATCCTATCCTATCGCATTGGTAGTCAGTATGCCGCTACAGAAGCAGATAGACGAGGGGCGAGGAGCATAAACAGTTACTTTACGTAAAACCTATGGTTACCCTTAATGCGCGACGTTCACCGCGCTACGCAAAAGATGGACACTATGCTACTGGCGCTCCTGCTCTTCGCAGCTTCACTCATCGGCGTGCTGCTCGGCACGATAACCGGGCTCGTGCCCGGCTTCCACCCGAATAACGTGGCAGTTATCCTGCTCTCATTCACGCCCGCGATCCTCGCGGAGCCGCGCTCCATCTGTGCCGCACTGCCCTATGATACGGTACTGCTCCTCCTTGCAGCTATCATTATCGCGGCCTCGGTCGCCCATACATTCCTTAATTTCATTCCCGCAGCTTACTTCGGCGCGCCCGAAGGCGAAACCGCGCTCGCGTTACTGCCCGCGCATCGGCTCTTGCTGGAAGGCCGCGCATACGAAGCCACCATGCTCTCGGCCATGGGTAGTTTCGGCGCTATCATCTTCTCCTTCCTCTTCATCATCCCCTTTTTCCTCCTCTTCTCCGTGCTCCACTTCTACGAGCTCATCCAGAGCACGATGCTCTATCTGCTCATCGGGATCTCCACGCTCCTCATTCTCACCGAGAGCTTCAGCGAACGAATGGCGGCCTATAAGGCGCTCATTCTCTCTGCCTCCGTCTTTCTGCTCTCGGGGATATTTGGGTACGTCATCCTGGACATGCCGGTGCACGCGCCGTTCCTGTTCAGCTCAACGATGCTCTTTCCTGCACTTACCGGGCTCTTCGGGCTCTCCACCATCTCTTATTCGCTGCTCCACACGCCGGAGATTCCTGAACAGGAGATTGAGAAGCCGGTGCTGGAAAAAGCGGAGGTCATCAAATCCATTCTCTCCGGCTCGATCTCAGGCTCGCTCGTCAGCTTCTTACCCGGAATCACATCCGCCCATGCCACCGTGATGGCAATGCTCGCACGGCGGAACCACGAGCCGGAGCAGGTAATCGTGACCCTGAGCGGGGTCAATACAGCCAATGTCGTTTTCTGCCTCGAGACGCTCTTCCTCATCTCGCGTGCACGCAGCGGCACCACGATCGCGCTCAGCCGTCTTCTGACCATCCAGCGATGGGAAGGTGCGTTCCCGCCGTCAGCATTGCTCTCCTTGCTCGTCGTAGTGCTCGTTGCCGCACCCTGCTCCTTCTTTATCACAACATATCTCGGCAAGCAATTTGCGCTGCGGTTCTCACAGCTGCCGTATCGTACGCTGCTGGTCGGGATCGCGTTTTTCCTCGTCGCGCTCGTGCTCATTTTCACCGGCTTTCTGGGCATACTCGTGCTCCTCGTTGGCACGTGCATCGGGCTCATTCCAATCTGTTGCGGCGTGAAACGAAGCACCGCCATGGGCGTCTTATTAGTTCCAATACTGGTAATTTTATGGCACATGTAGAGAAAACTTTAAATAGAAGGAGCGCATATTCCCCCTCTATGATGAAGGTAGCGATAAATGGATGGGGAAGAATCGGTCGCATTCTCTTTCGTGCAGCGCTGCAAAACGATTCGGCGTTTGAGGTCGTCGCGATCAATAGTCGAGGAGCTGAGGCTTCCTGGGTCGCCCACCTCCTGAAGTACGATTCTGTGCACGGTATATTCAATAAACCGGTGGAGGCGAACGCGAAGAAGAATGCACTCGTGGTGAACGGGAAAGAGATACCGATCTTTGCAGAGACCGACCTTGAGAAGATGCCCTGGGCTGATTTAGCGGTGGATTTGGTGGTAGAATCAACCGGAGCGTTCAGAGACCGGAAGAACGCGTCAAAGCATCTGACCGCAGGGAGCAAGAAGGTGCTTATTACCGCGCCCGGGAAAGACCCTGACGTTACTATCGTTCCGGGCGTCAACGATGAGATGTACGATCATGCGGCGCATAAGATCATCTCGCTCGCATCCTGCACTACCAACTGCCTTGCGCCAGTGGCGAAGATACTGAATGACGAGTTCGGGATCATCAAAGGCTTTATGACTACGGTACATTCGTATACCAACGATCAGAAGATCCTCGATGGCAGGCACAAGGATCTGAGACGTGCACGGGCCGCAGCGATGTCGATCATCCCAACCACAACCGGCGCGGCGAAAGCGTTGGGTGTCGTGCTGCCTGCGCTGGATGGCAAGCTGGATGGTTTTGCGTTAAGAGTTCCCACCTTCAACGTCTCGATCGTGGATCTCGTGACGGTGCTGAAGCGTGACACCACGGCCGATGAGGTTAATAGCGCATTCGACTCAGCGGCGAAGAGCTCACTCAAGGGTAAACTCGCCGTTTCGCATGAACCGCTGGTCTCCATCGATTATATCGGCAATAACTATTCCTCCATCGTCGATGCTGAGTATACTACCGTGATCGGCGGCAGAGGCAACCTGGTGAAAGTGCTCTCCTGGTACGACAACGAATGGGGCTATTCATGCCGCTGTGTTGACATGATGAATCGCATTGCGAACTTAGGTCTGTGATGTGTGCTCCCCGTTGAAGACTTAACGTGAAGAGTAAGCAATGAATCCGAAAGAGGTATTAGCGGATTTTCTTACGCTGGATGACTTCGACGTTGCGGGTAAGACCGTGCTCTTCAGAGCGGATTTGAACTCGGTCGTCATCGATGGCAAGGTGCAGATGAAGGAGCGCATTGAAGAGAACGGTAAGACGATCCGCGAGCTTGCGGAGAAAGGCGCAAAGGTGGTGATTCTCGCGCATCAGGGTCGCGCGGGCGGCAAGGAGTTCCTTACTCTGGAGCAGCATGCGCACCTGCTCACTGAGATCGTAAACCTGAAGTATGTCGATGACATCATCGGGCCGGCAGCACGCCGTGCGATCCGTGAGCTTAAGAACGGTGAAGTGTTGCTCCTGGACAACGTGCGACTGCTCGCCGAGGAGACGCTCGATAAGACCCCCGCGGAACATGCACAATCGGTCTTCGTCCAGCGACTCGCACCGCTCGCTGATCTGTACATTAATGACGCCTTCTCGGTCGCACACCGGGCGCACGCGTCGGTGGTCGGGTTTCCCACAGTCATGGAGGCTGGCCTGGGACGGCTTATGGAGAGCGAGTTGAGTGCGCTAGAACGCGCGGTTAACCACATCGAACGTCCAAGTGTGTACGTGCTCGGGGGCGTGAAACCCGAGGAGGTCTTTGATATCATCGAGTTCGCACTTGATTCCGGTAAGATCGATTACATCCTCACGACCGGGGGTATCGGCAATCTCTTCATGGTGGCGAACGGGATGATCCCGATGAAGGTGGATAAGAATCTCCTGGAGAGCGTAACAAGAGCAAAAGAGATACAGGAACGGGCGGGCAGGAAGATAAAATACCCCTGGGATCTCGCCATCGAGCAGAACGGTAAACGCGAGGAGATTCCGGTGGATCAGGTCAGATCTAACATGCCGATCTACGATATCGGCCATGAAACGATGGAGAAATACGGGGAGATCATCAAGAGTGCGCGCACGGTGGTCATGAAGGGTCCCGCAGGCTATTACGAGAAGAAGGGCTTTGAAGATGGCACACGCGCGATCTTCGAGGCGATTGCCGAATCGCCCGCATTCACGCTGCTCGGCGGTGGTCACACCTCCGCAGCGATCAGCGAGGTGGGCTTTGATCGGAGCAGGATGAAGCACGCGCACGTGAGTCTTGCTGGCGGTGCGTTCCTGCGGTATCTCCTCGGGAAACCATTGCCGGGGATCGAGGTGCTCAGAAAGAAGAAGTGAGGGAAGTAACTTAATCTTCTGCTTCAATGAGTTAGTAGAGAGCGACAAGGAAGGGGTCGTAGGGTAGAGGATATCCTGTCAGGTTCCGGACCTGACGACCTGGGTTCGAATCCCAGCGACTCCGTCTCAACCTTTCTTTAATAAGCGAGCAAAGTGCACTATCCCCTTTTTTGAGCGCATGTAATTTTACCACACTGATCATGATCCGCAAACTGAAGTCGATCTGGGAGTTAACGCGGTTCGAGCATGGTCTGATGTACGGGCTCGGCGTGCTCATCGGAATCATCGTTGCGGGCGGCCGTATTTTGGTACCCGCAGCACTTGACGGGCTCGCGTTATTCGCGCCTGCAGAAGGTGCGATCTTCGGGTTTCTTACCGCGCTCTTCATCCAGGCGGGCACCTTCGCCCTGAATGATTACTGCGACCTCGAATCTGATAGTGCGAACCGGAGGATGGATAGACCACTCGTGCGCGGCGAGCTTACGCGGCGAGAAGCGTTACTAATTGCCCTGCTCGCCACGGCGTTCGGTATCTACGCGGCTTCGTTTTTGCACCCGCTGCTCTTTGTGCTCGCGCTCATCTCCGCGGTACTGGGCATGCTCTACGATGTAAAGATGAAGGAATTCTTCGGCGTGAGCAATGTCTATATCGCGCTCACCATGGCGATCCCGTTCATCTTCGGTGGCTTGATCGTGGACCCTACCCGGATTGATCGGATACTGCTTGTCCTTGCGGCGATGGCTTTCGTGGCAGGGTTCGGGCGTGAGGTGATGAAGGACATCGCGGATCTCAGGGGTGACGCGCTGCGTGACGTCAAGAGCATTGCGCGCATCTACGGTGTGCAGAGCGCGAGCAGCGTCGTCATCGGTTCATATTCGCTCGCTGTCGCTCTGAGCGTCATCCCGATCTTCTCGATTGCAAGCTCGTATTACTACAATCCCGCATATCTGCTCCCCGTGCTGCTCGCTGATCTGCTCCTGTTGCATAGCTGCTGGGTGCTGTGGCGGCGGAGCGCGGAGACGGTGGATTATTCCGCACTGAGGAAAGAGACGTTACTGGCAATTACGCTGGGGCTGGTTGCCTTCGTGTGCGGTGCGGTCTTCTAATTCGAATGCAACGCAACGGGTTAGTTATTCAAATCGTATCGCGGGGATCCAGTTGTACTGCCGCTTGCCATTCGCATCCTGGAATTCGGTGCAGTTGATCCAGCCATTCGCGGTTGGCAGTGCATCAGTATGGTGAATCTGCGGGTACGAGCCCGTGCGTATCTCGTAGTAGTATGTCTTCCTTGCTTCGAGGACGAACGGTTCACCAAAGGATATATTTCTCCAATCACTCCCATAACCGGTCCACGATGCGCTTCTATCCACGCCATTCCCGTAAATGTGGACGTATTCGGTGTGCCCGCCGGTGCCGGGGCAGGGGTAGGTATACAGTGCGCTTACAGTGAGATTGCAGGAAGACGTGATTGTACCGCTAAACATGCCGGAGATGCTTGGATAGGTTCCATAGCCTGTGTCAAAATCGTCGAGTTGTGATGGTTCTGAGACTACCTGTACTACTCTGCTAAATGTAGAATTAGAATTTCCCTCGTCGTCTGTTACCTTTAGAATAACTGTGTAATTCCCAGGGAGAGAATACTTATGCATCAAAATTGGAAATGATTCCTTTAGTATTGAACCGTCTCCGAAATCTAACTGATATTCAACAAGACATCCATCGGGATCGTAGGATGCAGAACAATCAAAAATTATCGTTTGATTAACAACGGGATTTAGTGGGACGTAAGTGAAGATCGCTACAGGGGGTTTGCTTTCTTTTAGCCACCCATTTTTATCTTGGAAGGGATACTGATCTACTCCGCTTGACGCGATAGAATAAGGTTGTGAGCCATCGCTGGGATTGCCGCTACAGCTATGCCCCGACCAGTAATTACCGCCTTCTGTTGGCCCGTTATCCCATGAATTAGTGTCACCGCCTACTGTTAGACGGTTATCCCATAAATTAGTGCCGCTATTATCCCTCGCGTGGTTCAAGTTGTCGATGAAATTGTTATGGTATATTAGATTATCGTAGGAGCCGATTATAATAGCAGATAATAAAGATGGCAATTGACCGTATATATAAATCCCATAATCATTCCCAACTATGTTATTGTCAGTTATCACGTTATTGTTCGATACGTACAGATAGATCCCATCATCATTTGACGTTATAGAGTTGTTTATTATCGTATTATTGTGTGATGAAAAGAGGTGAATGCCGCTAAATAATTGGCCACCATTGTTAATGACCACGTTATTTGATATTATGTTACTATCGGCTGAACTCAAGTAGATGCCATCGTCATTGTTGGAAATGATGTTAGTATCGATAAGGCAACCGCTAGGCGACCCGGGGCTGGGCAAAGCTGTCGCTAATACTCCGCCAGATTCGCCCACATAAACGCCATAATCAGCGTTTGTTATTGTAAATCCGCTCAATTCAACGTTGTCGGCCGCTATATGAACACACGTACCACTTCCACCACCATCAATAATCGTAGCACTTGTATCCGCACCAATTAATTTCAAAGACCTAGTTATGACTACATTCTCATTGTAGGTAAGTGGAGATACCATTATTGTATACCCGCTACCGGCGTTATCCACTGCCGCTTGTATCGTTGGGTAATCTGACGGCACATATATTATGGTCAACTCGAAAATCTCAACAACAATCGCTTCAATATTACTCCACCCGCTACATCCGCAGGCATTGCACGCCTTAACACGATAATAATACGTCCCATTACCCTTCCCAGTAATCTGTTTTGAGGTACTCGATCCAGTATACACAACGCTCGGACTACTGAACCCGCTATTGGTAGCTTCTTCAAGCGTGTAGTAGGTTGCACCACCGACGCTACTCCAACTAACGAGGTAATTGCCGTCGGTATCAGTAGTGCCGGGATCGTTGAGTACCGGCGGAGTCACGGGAAGCAAACAGGTCAGCGAAAACGTACTGTTCGACTGATCCTCTGTAGTGAGTGTACCATCGCTCGCCACCGCTTTTATCAGATAATTCGAGCCTGCGCTTAAACTATTCGTGTTCCACGTTCGCTGCCACGTGCCGTCGTTAGCAGTTCCCGAAACTCGTGTTCCAGCTCCGATGAGGTTCCAGCCTGAGCCGCCGTTGCTTGAGTAGTAGTAGAAGGTAACGCTCGTTACGGCAATATCGTCGATAGCGTGTGCACTTACCGGTACCTGCGTGCCAACAGGTATGGACTCGCCGCCGTTGGGGTAGAGGACGGTGACTGTTGGCTGGTTGTTTGTAGGCTTTTGAACAGTGATATGAATGCTTGAAGGATTTAAAATATCGCTTTCAGATCCAACCATCTCAGATAAATTAAGCGTGTACGTATTTTCCGGACAATTAGATGGTAAAGATATGTTAATTTTTACTTGAAGTTCCCCAGTAAGAGCAGTAGTGGATCTTAGAGTGACCTTATAAGACCTAATAATTTTTTCGAAAGTTCCAATATTTGAGCTTATCTGAACATTCGCTTCACTCACGTTAAATGCAGAAGGTATATCATTTATAAGGTATCTAACTTCTTCATTGCTTAAACCTGAAGTGTTCCATACAAAATCTAATATTCCTCCTTGGTCAACGCTGTCTGTGTATTCTACCGTTGATCTGATAAGGTCTATTGTCGCCGCATTTGCTGGATATGCAAGCGAAAACAAAACTAAGATAATCAATGAAGCTGTTGTTCCTTTCATTTTATTGCGCCTCCTCACTAGTAATAAAGCCGAGATAAGCATCTGTTGCCATAGTAAGATCGTCAATATCGTCTTCTACCGTGCCATCTCCATCATGGTCATATTCGCTACTAGTAATAAAGCCGAGATAAGCATCTGTTGCCATAGTAAGATCGTCAATATCGTCTTCTACCGTGCCATCTCCATCATGGTCGTAGGTACAAGCAGTTATTACGACAACTTCCGGCGCCACTTCCCTGATATCAGTGCCATCTCCATAATAATCAACCTCCATCGTATAATCATGAACCGGCGACGTGAGATTAACGCTTGCGGTTGAGTAATCGGTCAACGCAACATCATCATACCGGTATTCAATAATTTCAGTTCCGGTGTGATGACGAATTGAGAAGTTAAACGGGGAATATAGGGAACCAGACTGAATAGCGTTTGATTTTAGCGGCCCATCATGGTATCCAGTTTGATAACTGACTTTGTCTGGTTCTTCACCGTAAACAATAAGAACTTGTGGTATTTCCGAGGGCGGTTTATCATAAGTCCCGGTGTAATACGAATTAGGAATTTCACGCTCGATTCCACCAGCTTCATTCATTCCTGTAAGTTGTTTATCCTTATCCTTATATGCGCTGATCCCCCAGATCCAATCAGGATGTTTCTTGCATAACTGATCATTTTTACAATTTCCTATTGTTAATGTGTACACGTGCTTTTCAACTCCCGCTTCCCATTGAGGAGTAGCGATCAGTTTGGTATTAATTTCCTCCTCCGTAATAGTAAAGACGCGATAGCCGTATTCACCATGCTCATTATCTATAGTTGCACTTCTTGTTTGGACAAAAGTAGTTCCAGGGGTTGCAGCAGCGCTAGAAATATACTCTAGGAAATCATTATGCGTATGTCCCGTTAGCACCCATTCAACGTTATTATTGCGGCAATAATCTATAAACTCGCATCTGTAGTTTGCTATACAGCCATCGTTACCGCCTCTCATCTTGCATACCTCATTTTCGATCGCATCCCACCCATCGTCATCACCATTATTAATCACCGGATGATGCATGAAAATAATCTTTCTGGGGTATTCTTTGATATCATCTTGATTTAAGCGCAACCACTGAGTGTCGTTAAGACCTGAACTTTCTGGACTTTCATCGTAGATTTTTCCTTTTCCTATTCCCAAGCTTACATCACTTCCAGAGTCTAATCCTATAAAGCGATACCCGTACTTGTCAAAATAATAACCAGAAGCGCCGTCATTAAGTGCAACCCTATCACTAGGATCCAGAGCATTTATAGTCCAATCATAGATTACTAGGCCAGCATTTTCACGAGGATCTTCATCGCGTCTATCGTGATTCCCCGGTACATGATAGACAGGAATATCAATGCTTTTCATTATTCCTTTGTATGCCAAAAAGAAGTCGTAATTGGCATATTCAACTATATCTCCCGTGTCCAGAATAAAGTCGGGATTCTGTGTTTTAACCGATTGAAGCGTATCAGTAAAATGTTCTATCCCCACGACCATATCCTCAGGATCATCCTTATCCACGTCAGGTAGAACTTCTGCGATAATTCCAGGATAGTATCCAATATGCGGATCAGTTAGATGCACGAAGGTGAAAGATTCCAGTATCAGAAGATAGTGTTGCGATGTCTCTAATTTTACTTCCCTTTGCGGCTCACAATCATATTTCCCAGATACTTCTACCCTGTCGCCAATATTGACATCATCAACTTGAGCGGGACCATCCACATGTGCCCATATCCAGATCTCATCCCCAGTATTCAAAACGTGAGAAGGATCGTTCAAAATATCGCATATTTCGATCTTGTAATTATAAAATGATATCCAAAAATTTTCGTCGATGACAGTGCCTTTAAATTTGACTTCGGATGGACTACATACCTCAATCACATGCCTCTCAACAGGCCAACTCTGCTGGTCTGTATACCCAGAGCTTTCAGGATCCCGTTCGTAGGTCCCATCTCCATCGTTCTTCAATGCGGCCCTTACGTAGAACACGATCTCATCTGAACCACTGTTTGGTGTGACGGCCATCGAGATGGTTTCTTGCTGATTGTTCCCCCAATTTATCTCACAAAGTTCGATAAGAGGATCTACAGAAGTTATTTGACCATATTTTCCTGTGATAGTGCTATCTTTTGGGTATAATCTGTTATATTCGTCTCCAGTGCCGCTCACTTCCCATGAAGGTATGTACTCATCCTGAGGGAATGAAACTGAAATGTATCCCACACTCGATAGTCCACCATTGTTTTTTACAGTCACTGAGATTGTCGCATACCCACCTTCATTGATGCAAGAGGGATATGAGACTGAATTGATCTGCGGTAAGGGATCCGATGCACCGATTATCTCACTTGTGACGTTCTCTTTCACAAAAGTAAGATTGACTGTATCATTGGCTCCCCGCGTTCTTTTTGGTACCGTCTCATCCGTTGAAATATCAACTGCAAGAGCAGGCACCACGCTACTTACGACAATCAGCACAGCGAATAGAACCACCACGACCTTCTTCCTTTTTCCCTCGTTCATGCCGCCGCTCACCTTCTTGGCTTCACCACACCGAACGAAGATACCGATGAGCGTTGTGCATATAAATAGCTGTTGGTTTTTCGCTGTGGAGTGCAGCACAACTTTAAATAAGGAGCTTTTCCTATCCACACGCTATGGCCGCCACACGAGTAGACTGTCACTTTCGTATCCCCACTCGTTATACAACAGATATCACAGTATCAATTTGTAATGTGTACCCACCGAATGATTCTAGCGGTGCACGCCGTCACTAACCGCGCTTTGCCGTAACCCCGGCGTCACGAGATTTGTGGTTACGTTATATTTCGCTTTCGCTGCTTCCAGAAGCACATCCAGCCACCATCACTGGTCAGCTCACGCATGCTCGAGATCAAGAGACAACGCCCGGTTCCACGTACGGATTGCGAAATTACACCCAAAGGGAAAATAAGATAAGCATGAAGCATTCGGTAGGTATATACTAGGATAGAGGTATGAAAGTAGCGTTCGGCGGCACGTTTGATCCGTTGCATGATGGACATAAGCAGCTCTTGAAACGTGTGCATGAGCTGAGTGAGGGGGGTGAGATCGTGATCGGTGTGACCTCTGACGCCATGGCGCGCGCCTGCAGGGCTCGTGAGGTTCGCCCGTTCGAGGCGCGCGCGGCGGAAATCCAGCGGTACATGCGCGAGGAATACGGCGTACAGGCACGCGTGGTGGAGTTATACGATCGCTATGGCCCCACGCTGGATGAGGATTTTGATTACATCGTGATCTCGCCGGAGACCTATCCCGTTGCCGTAACGATCAACGAGCTGCGAACGGCACGCGGGAAGAAGCCAATAACGATCGTCAAGGTCGAGCACGTGAAAGCCGCGGACGGCGGGCTCATCTCTTCCACGCGGATAAAGGCGGGCGAGATCGATACGCACGGCACGCCGCTAACGTGAAGGGGGTGGTAACATGATGGAAAAGGCGCATCTCAACGGGATGCTGATACTGGCGTTCATTGTTGTGTTCGCAGTTTCCGGCGGCGTTCAAACGTTCAACTCAGATGTAGAATGCGACTCAGCGTGCAAGGATAAAGGGTATGATCATGGTGCCTGTATGTCCAATCCACCGAACGGTACACTATACCCGGTGATCGGTCACTGTAACGAAAGCGTCTGCCGAGCTATGGGCGAGGGATACACCTGCGTGTGCGTCTGTTATAACGTATCTGAGTGAACAGTGAAGCATTACAAATGAACAGAACCGTTGCTACTCACCGGACCGTGCTCGAAACGCTGGTCAGTGTCTGGCGGAACGTTCGGAACGCGTTATGTAAAGACGATCAGGTAGCGTTCATCGACTGGTGAACAGTGCACGCGGTCTTGCCAGCGTCACCGGGTACAATCCGCAAACCGACCGCTGTGTGCCGCTCTTATAACAACCCCCATTATCCACCTATGCTTTCTAGACCTGATTGACGGCGCTATTCTCTTTTGCTATTCAGTTTTTTACGCTTCACCTTTGCTCTCTTTCGTTATGCGCTGATCTCTTTCTTATATCGAATCAGAGAGGTAAAAGCAGCAATGCCGGTGAATAGCGCGCCAGCAATATAGGCGTCATGAAGTGCACATAAAAAGGCGTTATCCGCATAAAGCGCATAAAAAGGCAGACGATAGGCAATTACTGCGCCGCCAGCGGCTATACCCAACACCATCCCCACATTTCGCATCGTCGCTAATATACCTGAACCCACGCCTAAATACTGCTTTGGTGTACTTCCCATTACTGCGCTATTGTTTGGTGATTGGAACAGCCCGGTGCCCAGTCCAAATAACGCGATGCGCCATGCCACATCAAGTGCATGCGTGACACCGATTTGCGCCATCAAAAACAATGCTAGTGCACATATCCCTGCTCCTGATGCACTTAATACCCTCGTTCCGATCCGATCTGAAAGTGCTCCACTGAATGGTGCTACAATGAGTATCACCAGAGGAGAAGCAACCATTACCAAACCTATCTGATCCGGTGTATACTGAAGTATTCGTTGCAAATAAAACGGTGTGAGGAATACCAGCACATACTGGGACATGAAGTTCAACATCGAACTTAGATTAGCGAAAGAGAATGTTTTTATTTTAAATAAACTCAGATCAACCATTGGCTGGAGCACATGCCGCTCGGTGTATAAAAAGAGAGAAAGAGCAGCGATAATAACAACTAAGAGTGGCATTCTGGTGTGCATTTCCATCGTCTGCCAGCGATTAACGGCGAAGAGAAAAGAGAATAATGCGATAAACGCAGTACCAGCTCCGACCACATCTATTCTCTGCTTCCCCCTTCCTTCCGCTATTAGTGGTCCTGGTAGTACCCTTGCAGCTAAGAGAAGTCCTGCAATTCCTATTGGTATATTGATGTAGAAAATAAATCGCCATCCGAGATAGGTGGCAACAAATCCGCCCAGAGTAGGACCAATGGCAAGACCCACTGCGATACTGGTCGCATTGACCCCAAGTGCCTTTCCACGCTCATAGGCCGGGAATGCAGCAACAACAATCGCATAAGAGACCGCCATCATCATTCCTGCAGTAATACCCTGCAGGGCACGACAAATAATCAACATTTCAATGTTTCTTGAAAACCCACATAATGCAGAAGAAAAGACAAATCCCGCCAATCCTGAGAGATAGATCGTTCGATATCCAAGTATATCGCCCAAGCGACCGTAAGTGAGCAGCAAACTGCTGATCATAAGCAAATAGACCATAGGAATCCATTGTGCGGTTGATAGCTCAGCATGAAAAAAATCAGTAATAGTGGGAAGCACCACATTCACCACGCTTGCATCAATCGGTCCCATAATGCCGCCGAGCATCACCGCGGCAAGAATAAGCCACTTTTTCTCTCTTGCCATTTTGATTCGATTCCACCTTTGTATCTTCTTTATGGATCAGGGAAAGAAAGATCGTGCCAATCGCCCCTCCAAATCATCAAAAGAGCGGGCTAACGATTAGCAGTGGTCGTTTGATCCTCGTGACTGGGAACGATTTTGGGTGAGATTCGGGCAGAATTTGGTAAAAAATAAATGCTTATGTCTAATACTTGTATACCCCTACTCGGGTCGTACCACATCCGCTAGAGAGCCTAGCGAGGAGAGTAGAGAGACCGCGGGCCGCGATTATGCCGAACTGGGTGGTTCGTAGTGCGCTGCGCGCGTGGATCTCTCCTTCTCCACGCACTTTTGAGCTGGAGAAAGAGATCGAGGAGTTACGGCGAAAAAGAGAAGAAATGGAGGAGCGGAGTACCCACTCCTCAGCTCGGGAAACCGCGTTCAGGATTCGCTACGCTTGAACGTGCCTTTATTTTGGTACGAGTCCCTCAAAGGTCTTCGTTACTTCACCCAAGAGCTTCTTCTCTTCTGTGCTCAGATTCGGCGATACCTGTAAACCCTTCAAAACGCCGATAGCCTCGACCGTCTTGTTGATCTGCTCTGCGGGTGCTACCTTCTCTGCCACTTTCTTTGCTCGCTTCGTTGCACGCTTGTGCTTCATCCTGACATGCCGCGCCAGGTCAAGAGGTTT
>JAFGKP010000088.1 GCA_016928455.1 Methanomicrobia archaeon | reverse complement strand
TATCTGCAGGAGATCATCCTCGGGAAACTCTCCTCGGACATCTATAAAGTGGCCAAGAAGATTTATCCCGTGCGACGGGTAGAAATCACAAAGACCGAGAGGGAACTTGCTCCGCTTCGCGCCATAGAATCGTAGGCGTAGCATGAAGCTGAAATTCCTCGGCGGATGTAACGAGATCGGACGGTCAGCCATCCTGGTGGATGACAAGATCCTCATAGACTATGGGCTGCGGCCCTCAGATCCGCCGGAGATACCGCTTTTGAGCAGCTCCATCGCACCCCGTACCGTTATTCTCTCCCATGCGCATCTCGACCACTCGGGGATGGTGCCCAGCTTGATGAACCGCGGGCGGCGGCCTGAGGTTTTCATGACGCCGGTCACGCGGGATTTGACCCAGCTCATGGCTCGGGATACCATAAAGGTGGGTAAGGAGCAGGGCTTTGTCTTCTTCGGAGAAGAGGATATCAGGCAACTGGACGAGCACACGCACCTGGTGGCTTATGGCGCGCGTCGTCCGTTAAACGGCGCTGATTATGAGTTTGAGCTGCACAACGCCGGGCATATACCGGGGAGCTCGGCAGTGTACCTGCGCAAAGAGAGCGAGGACATCAGCCTCTTTTATACGGGCGATATAAAGATGGGGCCCAGCCGGTTGATGGAATGCGCGTATCCAAATGCCTTCCCGCGTGCCGATATTCTGCTCATCGAGAGCACCTATTACGACCGGGATCATCGAGACCGTAAGGAGCTCGAGCGAGCATTCATTGATTCGATCACTGAGACCTTGAACGCCGGTGGAAACGCCATTGTGCCCTGCTTCGCGATCGGTCGTACGCAGGAGATCGTGATGATTCTCCATTCGTATGGCCTGACGCCGTACATTGATGGTATGGGGCTCAGCGTCTTCAAGCTCTTCAAGAACCATCCGTCGTTCGTGAAGGACGCGGAAGCGCTGAATAACGCGTTTGCCGATGCGCAGTTCGTGAACACGCGCCGGCGTAAGAGAGCCCTCGCCGAGCCTTCGATCATTGTAACGACGGCGGGCATGCTCAACGGCGGACCCGTGCTCTACTATCTGAAGCAGATACATGATGATCCTCGGAGCAAGGTGCTGCTCACCGGCTATCAGATCGAGGGCACCAACGGGCGGCGCTTGCTGGATGAAGGGCATGTCGAAACCGAGGGCGAGCTGGTGCGGGTAACAGCGCGGGTCGAGCAATACGACTTCTCTGCACATGCGGGCGATACGGAGTTGAAGAAGTTGATCTCACGCTTCTGCAGGAACGGCACGGAAGTGGTCTTCACGGTCCACGGCGAGCATACCAATGAGTTCGCTGCGTGGGCGCGCGAGAACTACAACTGCGAGGCGATCTCACCGCAGAACGGTGAAGAATTTATCATTGAGTGAGGGGTACTACAGTACAGTACAGTACAGAAAATAAAGAACCGAAAAGAACGAGCGCCGGTAGTGTAGCTTGGTATCACATAGGCTTGCCAAGCCTATAACCCGGGTCCAAATCCCGGTCGGCGCATGCAGGTTAGGCTTCTCTCGCGCTTCTCGCTACCCGTGAGTGAGTACGCACTACCAGCTACGTAACTACTTAACTAACTTCACTTCACCACGCTCTCCATGGTGGTATCGATGACGACATCGAAGGGTATCTGCTTGTCCCAGCCGGCGCGTTCGAAGATGTTCATGAAGCTAACACCGATGATCTTCGGCTTCACGTCGCCGGAGAGTTCCGCGATCATCTTCGTAACCGCCTCGGGTGCGCAGCCGAACTTCGGCATCGCCAAACCGCCGAGCACCACCACCACATCCGGGTTGTCGGGGTCGGCATGCACATCGAGCACGCTGAAACCCACCTTCGGGATCTCTGAGATCTTCCGTGCTTCTTTCGCGTCCGCCGTAGGCACATAGCTCATCTCAAAGCCCTTGTCCCGGACGGTATACGCGAGCAATTCGATAAATGGCGTGCATACCGCAACCGAGCCGGTAAAGACCACCTTCGCACCCGCTTTGACGGTGCCTATTTGCTCCCGAAAGGCACCGGTAAAACCTACTATTCCACTCTTCTTCTCCATCTTCGCAACAGTCCTCCTCTATTCGCTTCATTCGCTCCTTTATACCTTAATATATGCGGTAGATTATCTTTAATTATACCCAGATCTTTTGCGGGCTCGTGAGCAGAGAGAGCAGGACTGGAGGATAAGAAAGAACAGGATGAGCGAAAGAGAACGTGATAGTGCGCATGGAACAAGTCGAACGATAGAGATCTTCGATACGACCCTGAGAGATGGTGAGCAGACGCCGGGCATTTCGTTCTCGCTCGAGCAGAAGCGTACGATCGCGCGGCAGCTGGACAAGCTTGGCGTGGACGTCATCGAGGCGGGCTATCCGATAGCCTCGAAGGAGGAGAAGGCGATCGTGCAGTCGATCGCATCGGAGGGTCTGTCTGCTCGTGTCTGCGGACTCGCGCGCGTCCTCACGCAGGATATTGACGCGTGCATCGATTGTGAGGTTGATCTGATCCACATCTTCGTGCCTTCGTCGCGGATACAGCGCGATCATACCACGCATATGAGCGAGGAAGCGGTGAAGGAGCAGACGTATGCGATGACGAAGTATGTGAAGGAGCACGGCTTCGCCTGTATGTTCTCCGCGATGGACGCGACGCGTACAGACCTGGAGTATCTCCTCGAGCTCTTCAAGACCGCGGAAGCGGCCGGTGCAGACATTCTCAATGTCCCTGATACCGTCGGTGTGAGCGAGCCGTTCGCGATCTATGAGCTGGTGGGCGCGATTTATCGCGCGGTCCGCGTGCCGATCAGCATCCACTGCCATAACGATTTCGGGCTCGGCGTGGCGAACAGTCTGGCGGCCGTGAAGGCTGGTGCGTCGCAGGTGCAGGTTTCGATGAACGGTTTGGGCGAGCGTGCGGGCAATGCGGATCTCGTGGAGACCGTCATGAGCCTGAGCGCGATCTACGGACTCAGTACGAACATCAAGACGGCGTATCTCTTCGAGACGGCGAAGATGGTTGAGCGGTTCTCTGGCGTTCAGATCCCGATAACGAAGCCGATCGTGGGTGAGAATGCATTCTCGCACGAATCGGGCATCCACGCGCACGGTGTGATCGAGAAGAGCGAGACCTTTGAGCCGGGCATTATGACGCCGGAGATGGTGGGACACCGACGGCGGATTGTGCTCGGTAAACATACCGGTCGGCATTCGGTGGAGAAGAAGTTGTCGGAGATCGGGATGTTCCTGCCGCGGGAGCAGGTGGACGAGATCCTGGAGCGGGTAAAGGAGCTGAGTGCGGGTGGCAAGAAGGTCACGGACGATGACCTCTTCACGATCGCGGAAGTGGTAACCGGCGAGGTCTCGAAGCACGAGCGCGTGGTGGAGCTCAAAGAGCTCTCGGTGATGACCGGGAACAATCTGATACCGACGGCGTCGTTGAAGGCGATCGTGCGGGGCAAGGAGTGCTGCAGCGCGCAGATGGGTGTGGGGCCCGTGGATGCCGCGTTGAAGGCCGTGCAGGAGGTAATTGGCGACGAGATCGGGGGCTGCATCGAGCTGAAGGATTTCAGGATTGAGGCGATCACCGGCGGCTCGAATGCGCTCGCAGAGGTCATTGTGGGCGTCAAGAAGGGCGATCGGATGGTGACTGCACGCGGGGCACGAGATGATATCGTGATGGCCTCCATTGAGGCGTATGTCAACGCAGTAAACCGGCTGTTGCAGGGCTAGTGGATTTTCCCTTCGGTAACCTGTGCAGCTCAAGCCCCGGGACTCAGGATTTTTATCTCTGCAAGCCGTTTAGTTTAGGTTAGCGAAGCAGGCGATCACGATTCTGCTCTCGCACTCGTTCGACTCGGTGGTGAACGTGTAGTGTAGCGTACGTAGACCCCGTTGTGAGAACGGTAGGTAAGATTAGAAAAGAGCGTGAAGGCGAACATGAGGAGCTATAAGATAGCAGTACTGCGTGGTGATGGCATCGGGCCCGAGATCATAGATGAGGGCATCAAGGTGCTCGAGGCGGTGTCCGAGCCTGAGGGCTTTGAGCTTGATTGGATTGAGTATCCGCAGGGTGCGGATCATTTCCTGGCGACCGGGGAGTTGCTGAGTGAGGCGACCTTGAAGGAGGTGGCAGGGTGCGCGGCGATCTATTTCGGATGTATTGGTGATCCCCGTCTGGCGCCTGGCGTCCTGGAGCAAGGGATACTGCTTGCACTCCGGTTCTACTTCGATCAGTACATCAATCTGCGACCGGTGAAGCTTCTCGAGGGTGTGCGTACGCCGCTAGCGGGCAAAGGGCCCGCGGATATTGATATCAGTGTGGTGCGCGAGAACACGGAGGATTTTTACATCGGTATCGGCGGCCGCGTCACGGGCACGGGCGCAGGCAGCACGAAGAACACGCTGGAGATTCTGCGGTCGCTCTATCAGGTCAAGTTCGAGCTGGATATCGAGACTGATGCGGATGAGCTCGCTTACCAGATCGGTGTGCTCTCGCGTAAGGGCTGCGAGCGCGTGATGCGGTACGCCTTCGAGCTCGCGATGGAGCGTGAGAAGAAGCTAACGAGCGTGGACAAGGCGAACGTACTGACGCACTGCTACGGGTTCTGGCGCGAGGTTTTTACGGAGGTCGCGAAGGCTTATCCGGATGTCCAGACCGAGTTCAATTTCGTGGATGCGATCACCATGTGGTTCGTGAAGAATCCCGAATGGTATGATGTTGTGGTCGCGCCGAACATGTTTGGCGATATCATTACTGATCTGGGCGCGATGATTCAGGGCGGCCTGGGACTCGCCCCGGGCGGGAACATCAATCCGGAGGGTGTATCCATGTTCGAGCCGATCCACGGCTCTGCGCCGAAGTACAAGGGCAAGAACGTTTCAAATCCGATCGCGACGATCTGGGCCGGTGCGCTGCTGCTGGCGAATATCGGTGAGAAACGCGCTTCAGATCGCGTGATAACAGCGATCGAGTCGGTTTTGAAGGCAGGTCAGGTGCGTACCTACGATCTCGGCGGCAGCTCGAAGACGAGCGCGGTCGGGGACGCGATCGCGCAACGGATACGTGCCCCGGAATAACCACCAGAAAAAGGAGGGCAAGCAGCGTTACGAGACTCCTGACCTAACAAACGGCCTTTA
>JAFGKP010000087.1 GCA_016928455.1 Methanomicrobia archaeon | reverse complement strand
GCATGGCCTTCAGCAGCACGTTCATCACCCGGGGCTCAGGACGGGGCATTGTCGTGGGCACCGGTAAGGATGCTGAGATCGGCCGAATCGCGGAATTGACACAGGAGACCGAGGAGGTAGCAACGCCGCTCACACGCAAGATGACCGACTTCACCCGTTTGCTGGTCATCGCCATCCTCGCCATTGCCACTATCAATTTCGCCCTGGCCGTCATCTTCGGCTTCCCACTCGTCTATTCCTTCCTCGCTTCCGTATCGCTTGCGGTCGCCGCCATTCCCGAGGGGTTGCCCGCGATTCTCACAATCACGTTGGCCTTCGGCGCCATGACCATGGCACGCCGTAACGCGCTCGTCAAGAACCTACCCGCAGCCGAGACGCTCGGCGTTACCACTGTTATCTGCTCTGATAAGACCGGAACGCTCACCCGTAACCAGATGACGGTCTCCCGGATCTATGCCGGTGGAGCTCAGTACACCGTAACGGGCGGTGGCTACGAGCCAGAAGGCGAGTTCTTGTGCGAAAACTGCACCATTGAGCCCGCAAAGGGGCATGAAGAGTTGATCGAGACCTTGAAAGCAGGGTATCTCTGCAATAACGCCGAGCTCGACTATGATCGAGAAAACGAGCGGTACAGTATCATCGGCGATCCCACCGAAGGCGCCCTGCTCGTCTCAGCGCGGAAAGCCAAAATCGGCGATGGCCGTGCGAAACTGGATGAGATACCGTTCTCATCCGAGCAGCAGTACATGGCCACCTTGCATGAAGACACTGACCACAACCTCATCTACGTCAAAGGCGCCCCGGAACGGATCCTCGCGATGTGCGAAAATCAGGTGATCGAGGACCGCGTGAGACCGCTGCGCCGGGATGAAATAACCAGTGCGGCCAGCGAGTTCGCGGGCAACGCCTTGCGCGTTCTGGGCATGGCGTATAAACGCGTGCCGCGTGATAAGAAGGAGCTCGAGCTACAGGACGTGACAGGACTGACCTTCCTCGGGCTTCAGGGCATGAGTGATCCACCCAGGGATGAGGTCATCGACGCCGTTGCCACATGCAAACGCGCGGGCATTCGCGTCGTTATGATCACCGGTGACCATGCGCAGACCGCGAAAGCGATTGCGCAGCAGATCGGTATCGCCACCGAATCAGATCGCGTTTTGACCGGCGCCGAGCTGGAGCGAATGAGCGATGATGAGCTCTTCGGGCTGGTTGGTTCCGTATCCGTCTATGCCCGGGCCGCACCCGAGCACAAGTTCCGGATTACCCGGCAGTTGCAGCGGCTTGGCCATATCACCGCCGTCACCGGCGATGGCGTCAACGACGCGCCTGCGCTCAAAGCTGCGGACATCGGGATCGCTATGGGTATCAGCGGCACTGAAGTGAGCAAGGGCGCTGCAGATATCATTCTCACGGACGATAACTTCGCCAGCATCGTGGCCGCCGTCGAGGAGGGTCGCTATGTTTACGACAACATCCGTAAGGTCATTCTGTACACGCTGCCCACCAACGGCGGCCAGGCACTCCTGATTCTGGGCGCCATTCTGCTCGCACCATTCATTGCCATCTTCGATCCGCATCTCGGCGGGGGTCTCCCGATCGCGCCGGTTCAAATTCTCTGGATCAATCTCCTCGACGCCGTCACGCTCGCGCTCCCGATAATCAAAGAGCCAAAGGAGAAAGGATTGCTCCTCCGGCCACCACGCGACCCCAAAGAGCGGATCACCGATCCACCGTTCCTCCGGAAAGTCGGGGTCGTCTCGATCGTTATGGCCCTTACCGGTTTCTTCATGTACTTTTTCGCGATCAATAGCTGGGTCGGCGACCCTGAGGTGCTGATGAAGGCTCAGACTGCCGTCTTCACCACCGTCATGCTCGTCCATATCTGCTATCTCTTCACTGCTCGCTCGATCTCGGAATCTGCGTTCTCGTTCAGCCCCTTCTCCAACAAGTGGGTGCTCATCGGCGTCGCAATCACGCTCCTCCTACAGTTCACGGTCATTTATGCACCACCCGTCATCGGCATCAACCCCTTAGGCACCGCACCGCTGCCCGTTGAATACTGGCTGACTATGGTCGCGATCGCGCTCCCCATCTTCTTCATTATCGAACTCGAGAAATACCTGACAAAGCGGTTTGGAAAGGCGCACATCTAACGCGACCTGCGACGCGTAAACGCCTGAACATCGGCAGTTGCGCACGATGTATAACGTTCAGGACTCTTAATATGTGCGGCGCGTAAAGCTTATACTACCTTTGAACGATGCGACGAGTAATCTGGTGGCTGATCGTGGGCACGAAAGGCGGGGTGAATCGTGCACGGATATTACGTGCCTTGAAGGAACGGCCGTACAACGCCAATCAGCTGTCAGAGGTCCTGGAATTGGATTACAAAACGGTGCGACACCATCTCAAAGTCCTGCTGGAGAACAAAGTGATCACCGAAGCAGGAGGCGGATATGGCACGGCATATTTCCTGTCAGAGGGCATGGAGAGCGAGTATGAGGTCTTTAAAGAGTATCTGGACAAGGTATGGGACAAATTTAAGAGCGGAGAAGCGAAGGAGTAAGAGGTGAAGGGAAGAGGATGCCACCAGAACCGGTGCCACAACTGTGGCTTATGAATCTCCAGGCGCTCATCGCGCTGGGTAATGTGCTGCTCCTGCTCGCATTGCTGGTCATCTACGCGAAGAACTACGAGCAGATCAAGTCGAAGTTCGCGCTCGGCTTGATCGCCTTTATCGTCCTGCTCATTGTGCAGGCCTTCACCGCTAATCCCTTCCTGCGCACCGTATGGGGCTTCCGCCATATCCACGCGCTGGGGCTGCTCATCATCGTGCCCGTGCTCTTCGAATTCGTGGCCCTCGCGATACTGCTCTATATTAGCCTCAGACCCGACTAATAGGCCCTCACACGCTCGCTGAATACGCGACTCTCTGGCTGAATTTGGGTCACAATTGGGCGGAATTTGGTAAAAAACAAATGCTTATGTCTAGTTATTTGGATCCATTAACCGTGGCAACACGCCAACAAGACAAAAGAAAAAATAGGAGGTGTTTAACACCAAGATGAAACGAAAAGTGATCGCAGGTATACTGGCGCTGGCTCTGGTCGCAACGGCCTTCGCCGTGGTGTCCGCACAGGTCACCAACGACGATGCCGCAGCACAGGGAAAAGGCGGATGGTTCGGTGGTCTCGGGCAGTTGGCGGACGATGAGCGGCAGGAGATGCACCAGCAAATGCAGCAGTTCCGGCAGGAGC
The DNA here is from genome assembly GCA_016928455.1 of Methanomicrobia archaeon. Taxonomy (GTDB): domain Archaea; phylum Halobacteriota; class Syntropharchaeia; order Alkanophagales; family Methanospirareceae; genus JACGMN01. Next base: position 1,255 of record JAFGKP010000087.1, on the reverse strand, counting down.
TGGCTGAGCAGTACGGCATCACCCTGACAGACGAAGAAAGACAGGAAATGCGGAACCGACTCCAGGAGAAGCAGCTGGAACAGCGGCAAGAAATGCAGCAGTTCCGGCAGGAGCTGGCTGAGCAGTACGGCATCACCCTGACGGACGAAGAAAGACAGGAAATGCAGCAGCAAATGCAGCAGTTCCGGCAGGAGCTGGCTGAGCAGTACGGCATCGAGTTACCAGATGAGCAAAGACCGGGGTTCCCGGGATACTGCGGCGCTAACCTGACGGACGAGGAGCGTGCAGCACTACAGCAGCAAATGGAAGAATTCAGGCAGGGAATTATCGAGCAGTACGGAACCGATTTGACAGACGAGGAGCGTGCAGCACTACAGCAGCAGATGCAGGAATTCCACCAGAAACTCTTCGAGCAGTACGGTATCTCGTGTCCAGCAGACCCACAATTCGCGGGTGACGGGGGCTACGGTCCGCGCGGACCTATGGGCCGACAGCTGCAGGGATTGCAACGCAGACCGGGGTTCGGTGAATGCCCGCCCATACCACCAGAGCTGGAAGAATAGGTGAACAGAGACAGTACAGTCGCCATAAGGGAGAAAAGGAGTTGCCGGTGCGTGGGTTCTCCTCTTCTCCCACGCACCTTTTTTTCGCTTTGCCGTGGTGTTAGTTAGCATCACGACCATGAAAACGAGGATGAAAAACAGAGGCGTGATGAGTGTTTTAAGTATGCTGCGGGTAATAGATAGACGCAGACCAAACGCGCAAGGAGGGGATACCGGGAGTTAACCATGCCACCAATACCTGTGCCGCCGCCAGAAACATGGCTTACCAATTTTCACGCCCTGATTACGCTCGGAAACGTTATACTCTTACTGTGTCTGCTCGCCATCTATATCAAGAACTACGAGCAGATCAAATCGAAGTTCGCGCTCGGCTTGATCGCCTTCGTTATTCTCCTCCTCGTGCAAGCGGTCACCTCGAACCCGTTTATCCATCTGGTGTGGGGTTTTCAGCGCCTCAATGCGCTGGGCCTGCTCAAGATTGTGTCTGAATGGTTTGAATTTGCGGCACTGGCGATTCTGCTGTATATCAGCCTGAAACCCGAGTAACTCAGCTACAAACAGCGCTAACGAACAGCTCACTAAACAGCTCCAAACGGATTTGGTACGGATTTGGGTGGAAATTGGTAAAAAAGGAACGCTTATGTTTAGCTCATTCTATACTGGTGCTCATGAAGAGTGGCACAACCAGGGAT
>JAFGKP010000086.1 GCA_016928455.1 Methanomicrobia archaeon | reverse complement strand
TTTACCGCGACGCTCACGAGTACGAGCGGCAATTTGACGCTCACTGATTCGGCGCTCGTAATGATACACATCCACGTGCCCGTAATCGATTATGAGCTTGAGGAGCTGAGTGTGGACAACGTTACCCTGATGAAGACCTTCCGGCTGACGAACACGGGCGACCCCGTCACGGACCTCTCGATCTCGGTCGCGGACAACTTCACGGCGAACGCGTACATCGAGCCGGTGATCGAGCATTACCGGCTGGCTGCGGGTGCGTCGCTCGAATTCCACGTCATTCCCATACTCGCATCGCCCGATTTCCAGCCGCACTCGCCGATTCCACCGGTGCTCGGCGATATAACCGTGCAGGGCGGCGGCGTCCAGGCAAAGGAGCGTATCACGTTCACGGTGCCCGAGGGTAAGCAGCCGTATAAGGCGGTCGTCTCAAGCCCGGGTGTTATGAACGTCGGGCGCGTCAAATGCCACCACTGCAACAATAAACCGAACACAAAGACACCTTTTGATGTCCATAGTGGTGTCAAGGATAAGGTACGCGACGATCCGCTCATCATTCGATTCTCCGCGCCCGGCTGGGAGATACGGCCACATGATCTTTACGTAAGTATTAACGGGCATGAGGTCGGCTCGCTCATCAACATCATTCCCGAAGGTTACTACAAGTTCGAGGTCGACCCTGCCTTCCTGATCTATCCCGAGCACGGCGTGGCGAAGAATTATATCGAGCTGCATAGCGTGCACCAGAACGGCGGTCATTATCTCGTGAGCTCGGACGTCGAGGTGCGACTCAATTTGATCAATTATGAGACCTGGGTGATTGCCTCGAGTCAGGAAGAGGCGAATCAAATCGCGGCGGCCAATCTCCCACCCGGATTCTACGAGTCTCCGGATAACATCAGTATTGGAAGCGTAGAGATAACAGCAGAAGGTAGCAGTTCAGCGCCGTTAGGTCTCACCTCAACCTATCCCGAGGTGTATATAGGGAAAAAAATAACCATGCAGGCCACGGCGGAGCCAAATCTCGATGTCGATGCGAGCTTCAGCAACGGCGACGGCTCAGTGCATCTTGCAGAGGTGAGCCCCGGTGTCTACCAAGGCACGTGGACACCGCGAAAACCTGGCGAACCGTCAACAGGACTATGCGTGATCACGATTCGTGCAAAGGGCTCGGGTGTACAGGGCGAGAAGACGCAGACGGTCAAGATCCTTAATCCCACGAAACTGATCCTTTCGATCAACGAGCCGGGAGATGGCAAGAAGATACAGCAGCTTGAAGGCTGGACCGAGTATTACTACGGCGTACAGCCCGTGCGAGTCACGGTAACCGATGATACGGGTTCGGAAATCAAGCCTGGTGATGTAAATATTCTGGGACGGGCCGTGACCACAAAGGCAGATAACACGACCTTCACGCAGTCACTATCGAGTTGGGTGGACGAGGGCAGTGGCAGGTTCAGATGTGATTGGACCCCAAAATACCCCGGCGATTATGAAATAACCGTTTATGCACAGGATCTGACCGAGTTGAAGCGCAAAAACGCAAAAGCTTCAGTTACCGGCACGCTCGAGGAGGCTGAAATTAAGCTCACGAACGTCAAAGGACCTTCGGGTACTATTGATCCGTACTGGGATTACACGAAGCCGCCAAAAGAAGTCTTCTCGCCACGCATACCAACGCCGTATTCCGCCTCTCTGCTGTATCTCCATTGCAGAGAGGACTTTGACGTTAGTTTCACACTCAATAAGAAAGCGAAGGTGAAGTACGAGGTCTATTCAAACAAACCCGGAGAGTGGTTCTGGGGCGATCCTGATAAAACGACAGAGCTCGGTACCTATGAGAAAGGCGATCATACGTTCTCCCTCTTAAATGTCGTTGCGTACGGTGATGCCGATCACTCGTATAAGATCAAGCTCATTGCAGAGTCGGTTGACGGTGAAAAGACCGATTCCGACGAGAGCGTTACCTTTACTATAAAACGAAAGCCGTATTTCAAGGTGGATAAGAAGGCGCAATACGTGAACATAGAAGAACCTAGTGTCCTAAGCCTCGCGTTCTTCTTGGGGAAACCGCTTATAGGCCTATTTCTGGGCGACGTCTCTGCTACCGCGCCTATTGTCTTCCATGTTGCCGATTTGGGCCTCTCATCAAAGCCCGCGGCAGATTACGAAAAGATCGCTCTCGTTGAGCGCTGGTATATCGAGGTATACAACTGGGACAACAAACAGGATCGATATGTGATCCACTCATCCCCCAATTACGAGATGCCTCAGGGGCTCACCGAGCAGCAGGCGGTACTGACACCGTATCCCGTTTCGGGGCGGATGATGGTTGAATCACGAACCTACTATGCGGAAAAGCAGGAGAAATATTATGCGGTGATGCCCTCGGAATGCAATGCCACCTGGTACTCGTACGAAGGCGTGAAGTTCTTCATTGAAGGCGGCTCGTGGAAGCTTGCACAGGCCGGCAAAGATCTGAGCATCTATACCAAAGTATTGGTTACTGCGATACAGGGCGGCATTGATATAGCCGATAAGATTACGGTGAGAGGTGCAAAAATCGTCTCCAAATTCGTGCCGACTGATACCGAGATTATTATTTACCGGCCCGTCAATGGCTACAATCCGCTCACAGAGCGATGGGATTACCCCTCATGGGACCGGGTCGAAACGCGGGCTCTTGAGTCCTACGAAGCGAAGTTCGGATCGCGACCGAAGCCCGCGATGAACTTCAATTCCATCATGAACCCCAATCAGAAGAGCCATACGGTCCATGACGTTCCCGTCGATGACGCGGTCGAGGAGGTCACCTTTTATATCAATTGGGATGCGAACGTCGAGAACAAGACCAAGCGACTGAGCATTGAAGATCCTGAAGGGGCGGTCATCGATCCAGAAGCAGCACCATCAGAGCCCGCTATCAGGCATCTCACGTACATCATGTCGAACTCCGACACGGGTGAGACTCAGCGGGTAGTCGAGCTCTACCGCGTTAAGAAGCCTCTGGCTGGGACCTGGAAGATGAACGTGACCACGGAGGGTACGGGGACGTTGGAGTACTACATGGGCGTCTTTGCAGATAGCGAGATTGTGCTTCTCTTCGATATGGACAAAACGATGTACGCGCCACACGAAACAATGACGCTGGAAGCGCGACTCCTCTACGGGGATGCACCACTGCAAAATGCAACGGTTATCGCCGGGATACAGAAACCTGATGGGAGTACCGAGACGCTTGCGTTAATTGATGATGGGAATCACAGTGACTATCAGGCGAATGACGGCATTTACGCCAATACGTACGACAATCCGAGTATTGAGGGCGCATATTGGTTCAATATTACCGCATCAGGCACGACAGGCGAGGATAGCTTCGTAAGAGCCGCCTCGCTCAAGCGGCTTGTTCAGGAGCGTCCCGTCGTTTACATTGACACGCCGCACGACGGCGCAACGATCGGTGGCGTGGTGGACATCAGCATAAGTGCGGTTGATAACTCGAACACCATTACGAGCTACGAGATCTCGATTGATGGCATTAAAGTTGCACATACGAACGCGTACTCCTGGAATACCTTCGCCGCGGACGGCACGCATACGATTCGCGGGCAGGCGACCGATGATGAGGCGAACACGGGCAGCGCTGAAATCACCGTTACTGTAGCAAATATCCCCGATCCAAGTGATACGGATCCGCCGAGCGCGCCTAATGGCCTGACAGTCAGTCTGGTAGAGACCGGCACGGCGCTGAATCTGACGTGGACGCCCAATAGTGAGCCCGATCTGGCCGGTTATACCATCTACCGCTCGTATGTCAGTGGCGGCCCGTATACGAAACTGAACGGTGATCCGATCCTAAATGCCGCGTATCTTGATAACGGGATTTACACTACCGGCCTCAACGGAGCACGGATATATTATTACGTGGTCTCTGCCGTGGATGTAAATCAGCTCGAGTCGATTTTCTCGGACGAGGAGAGCGGCAAGCCGTTCGCATCCTGGCTCGATACGTATGAAAGCGAGTTGTACCTCGATGCAGCGCGATCGCAGAACGTTGCAGTAACTGACGGCGCCTTGACGCTCACCGGTGGCAGCACAAACGGCTACGCCGTTTCTGAGGCGATCATGCCGGACTCGATCCAATCGTGGAACAATCTGTACTGGCTCGAGAGCGGTCTTGCGCAGATCACCGGCATGGAGATCAGCCAGGATGGCAGCGTCTGGCACAGCGTCTCGAATGGCGAGGACATTTCTTCGCTTGACCCCGCACTGCCACTCTATTATAACTGCTCGATAGCGTCAGACGGTGTCAACAATTCAGCGCTTTACGAGCTTCTGGTAATCTATACGATGAACGCCGAGCCGGTAGGCTTTACGGGTGTTTACAACGATACCGGGACAGATATTGACGCAAACGGGCTGTACGACTATTTAACGATTCGCGTGGGTGTAGATATTGAATCCCCCGGCTTCTATTATCTGGTAGGCGATTTGGAAGACGTGACAGCTAACCCACTCTTCCGCAAACATGAGCGTCTGTATTACCTCACAGAAGGCACACAGCTCCTCGATCTGACGTTCCCCGGGGAGCTTATGTATCAGCACGGCGTGAATGGCACGTACACCTTAACAGATCTCGTGCTTCAGGACGTTCAGTTCCATCAAATCGACGCGTTGGCCATGACGTACATTACAGGAGCATACAACTACACGGACTTCGAGCACCCACCAGCGCAGTTTGCTGATTCATTTTCTGATCACGGGCAGGACACCGACGGTGATGGACAGTACGACGCTCTTATCATCACGGTCGGACTCACGATTGAATCCGCAGGCGACTACATAATTACCGGTACCCTGCGAGATACCACGGGACGTGAGATAGCGACCGCCAGCAATTTGAGTCAGGCAGCGGCAAATGTAAGCACTGTAAACCTTTCGTTAACCTTTAGTGGACTGCACATATGGCGACATCGAGTTGATGGCCCGTATAACCTCAGTAACCTCACGCTCGTTGATTCCACAAATTTGGTGGGGTACCGCGAGCAGGCCTACACCACCGGTGCGTACACCTATACCGAGTTCCAGAAGCCTGCGGTAGCATTTAGGGGCAATTTCTCCGAGTACGGCACGGATACCGATACCGATGGGAAGTACGAGTACCTCACCATCGAGGCAGACGTGGAATTAGCGATCGATGCTGCGGGAACGTATAACGTTACCGGACGGTTGGAGGACGGTACCGGTAAAGTGCTCGCTCTGGCATCGCGCACGGTGGATCTAACCGGGGATGCAACGGTGAACGTAACCTTTTCAGGACCCATCCTTCACGGACTCGGCATCGATGGCCCGTATAAACTCAAAGATCTCTTGATTTACAATACCGAGGACACAAGCGTATTCGATGCTTTAGCGGACGCCCACACGACTTCGGATTATGCTGCGACCGATTTTGAGACCGCTCCGGTCGATTTGACGCTCGATCCAACGGATATTAGCTTCTCTGACGATGCACCTGAACTCGGCGAGCAAATAACCATAACGGCAACGGTACGTAACGTGGGCACGGCCGAGGCAGTGGACGTCGTCGTTCAGTTCTTCGACGGCAATCCCGCCGCGGGCAGCGCGCAAATCGGCGCAGACCAGGCGATCGCTCTAATCGCCTCCGCGGGTACAGAAACGGCCCAAGTGAATTGGACGGCCGTTTCGGGGACGTACACTATCTTCGTCCGAATCGATCCCTACGAGACGATCGTGGAAGCGAATGAGACGAACAATCAGGCATACAAGCAGATCGCCATTACCGGCGCTCCATTGCCCGACCTGACGCTCGGCTCCGAGGACATCCAGCTCATTCTCCCCGCAGAAACAACTCCTACGTCGTCCCTGCAGTCCCAACCCTTACTAGCTCCGGGTTCGCTGGTGACTGGCCAGCTATCCGAAGCCGAAAAGCGCAGCCGCTCAGGATTGGCGCCATATCTCAGCGGGGTGATGATGAACGGCGTGGAAACGATCAACAGCTCCTGGGCTCGTTCACCACCGACGATCGACGGCACGTTAGCGAGCGGCGAGTGGAACAACGCGACGGCGATTAACATCACGTTCCTCATCGAAGACAACTGCTTGATGTTCGTGCTGAATGATAATGAAAACCTGTATCTGGCATTCGATGTGGTTTCTGACGGCACGAATGACGTGAACGATCAGGACGTGGTGCAGCTCGGCTTTGATGGTGATCACGATAACCTTATCCCACCATATGGCACCTATCCCTTCTACATGGGATGGACCTGCGTTGACCTGGTCGCGCAGATCTTCGGCGATCCTGCGTTTTCCTGGGCCGGGTGGTTGAATATGAACGAAGCGGGCACCGATTGCTCGCTTCGGTGGAACTCAAGCGATCCGACCGGACCGCAGGTCTTAGCGACTGGTTTCTCAGGTCACCGGGTCTACGAGTACCGCATCCCGCTCGCTACTGCGTTGAACGTCTCGCCGGGC
>JAFGKP010000085.1 GCA_016928455.1 Methanomicrobia archaeon | reverse complement strand
TGAGGTCATAGTCGAGGAGTACGTATGGGTGCCCCAGGTTATTCTGGCGGGCACCGGTTTGCGGGTGCCCTTTGGACTCCTGGCTGACGGGTTGAGCATACCGGTTGCATTGATCATCAATATAATCTGCACAGCGCTTTCCTTCTACTCGCTGCACTATGTAGAGCACCGAGCTGAGGTGCTCTATGGCGAAGGGGGGGAAGCGGAAGAACTTCTGTACTATAATCGGTTCTTCTGGCTCTATCTCCTCTTTCCGATCGGGTTTATGGGGATCTGCTTCTCCACAAACCTCATCCTCATTTATCTCTTTATCGAAATGCTCGTTGTGCCTCTCTACTTCATCATGGGCTTCCTCGGGTATATCGAGCGCTTCAAAGTAGCTCTGATGTGCTTCTTATGGGGCGTTGTGGGTGGGTTGTTCGTCCTGTTCGGCTCGCTCCTGGTATATACCCAGCTCGGTACCTTTGAGGTCTCCCAGCTGGGACTCCTTGAGGGCAATCCGTTCGTCCGCTGGATCGCATTACTGATCATACTCGGCGTATTTACGAAGATGGCGATCTTCCCGCTGCATGTGTGGATGCCCTGGGTCCACGCGGAGCATCCGACGTGTATTGCGGGCTTGCTCGCCGTATATGCGAATATAGGCGCGTATGTGATTGTCCGGGTGCTGATCATACCGCTCCATAATGATCCGAACTTCCTCTGGTTCGGTATTCCGGTCATGGCCGGTGCGCTCCTCACCATGGTTTACGGCTCCCTGCTCACGCTGGCGCAGACAGACGTGAAGCGATTCGCGGCCTGTTCAACGATCAGTCAGATCTCGTACTCCGTCCTCGGGCTGTTTGCCTTCACCATGTATAGTGTCGAGGGCGGTATGTTCTACTTCATGAGTCACATCTTGGGTAAGGCCATCCTCTTTTCAACCGCGGGTATCCTGGTTTACGTGACGGGGATCAGGGATATGAACAAGATGGGCGGACTGGCATCGAAAATGCCCATCACTGCCCTGCTCTGGGTCTGCGGTGCATTAATACTCTCCGCGCTGCCACCTTTGAGCGGGTTTGCGGCGGAGTGGGTCTTGTTCACGGGGATCTTTACCTTTGGCGTGGGTGCCATTCCTGTTGGCCTGATCATCGCCATTCTGAGTATATCCGCAGTGCTCCTGACGATTGTGTATACCTTCGCCGCGGCGAAGAAGATCTTCTTCGGTCCGCTTAAGCCAGAACTCGCGAACGACGCGAAGATCAAGGATCCCCCGTTAACCATGAGTGTCCCGCTTCTCCTCCTGGCGGTCATCTCGATCTTCCTGGGGTTGTATCCTCGCCCCCTCTTAGAACTACTCCATTCCGTATTGGCCGTATTACTGTAGCTGTGCGGGTTACTCGTAGCAGCCGATCGCAGATATTTTATGCTGATTCCTCATCATGCCCACGGTCAACAGGCGGAACGCACCCTACTCAATCCCTGGAAGAAAGACATGAACGTGAAGATCGTGTATGATAGTGAAGCGAAAGAAGGCTTCGTGCGTGACTGGGGCTTTTCATGCTTAATCGAGCAGGGTGAGTGGAAGATCCTCTTTGATACCGGAGCATCGGGCGCGATCCTGACGCATAACCTGAACCAGTTTGGGATACAGGTTGAGGACCTTGCGATTATTGTGCTCTCGCACAAGCACTGGGACCACATCGGGGGGTTACGAGCGGTGCTTCATCCCGGGGTTGCGGTCTGCCTCCCCAGCTCTTTTCCCCTCAGATTGAAAAAAGTGATCGCGAAGAAAGCGGCGCTCGTCGTCGAAGTCTCGGAACCGAAGGAGATCGTTCCCGGCGTGTATTCATTGGGAGAGGTCGGCAGACCAGTTAAGGAGCAGTCACTGGTGCTGAGGACGAGCAATGGCGAAGGCGTCATTGCGGTAGTCGGCGGCGCCCATCCCGGGCTTGAGCAGATCATGGCGGTAGCGAGGTGTATCGGTGACCTCCACGGCATCATAGGCGGTTTTCATGGCTTCAAGCAGCTGGAATTATTACGCGATATGAAGTTGATCATGCCCTGCCATTACACCAGGCGGCGGAAGGAGCTCTTGCGCCTGTATCCAGAGACCACAGTTCGATGTGGTGCGGGCGCGGTACTCACTCTCTGAATGAAGCCATGCATACTTCGTGTCGTGCGCTCCCGCCAATCGAGCGCTTAGCTTCGTTAGAGATAGTTCTTATAAACGCCCTTGAGCGATTTGAGCGTGATCTTCCCCCCAACCGGGTCGACAAAAGCAAGCATCGTCCTGCCGTTGAAGAGGAAGAAGTCATCGCCGCATTTCGCCTTGATTTCCTCCATGCTCTTGCTGTCAAAATAGATCCGCTTCCCCCGCTCATTCCCCGCTTGCTGGACCGAGACGATCAGTTCAATAATCCGGTCTTCTCGCTCCGCGTCAGCCAGTTTATCAGTGCTCAGCTCGAAGTTACCCCGCTTCCCATTATCCACGTACTCTTCTTCGCTAATCATCCTTTTAGCTTCCTCCATGCCATGTGTCTCCCCTGTGATCTAAGTAAGAAGGAAAGCTTTAATAAAAATAGTGCGCGCGGGTGGTCGAAAGTTTTATATAGTGAAAGGCCCTAGATAGTGAACATCGGTGAACCAGGGGGAGGGGGTGAAGTCTGTGTCACCGCTCCGGGGAATAGCGAAGGAGGCGTTAACATGGGTAAATTCATCGGTGCGCTGAAGTGCTTCATGAAACGCCCAGCGGATGCGATGCGGATCATGCTCAGTTTCGATACTTATGAACCGAGAGCGGTGGAGGCCATCAAGACGCACTGCCCCGGTATCGAGGTGGAGAAGTTGGGTCTTTACATCGGGCTCTTCCTCGCGATTCTCCTCCTCGCCTGCGGCGTGGCCGCGTACATCCTCGCACTGGTTTACAGCATGGGTGGGCTTTAATCGTCGCCGTCTGCTGATGTGCGCGCGGCAGCACCGAGGATTTGCACGGGTTCATCCTGGGGTCAAACCTGCGGCAGGGGTTCCAAGCGGCACGATATAATCGCTACTCGCCTTCTCCAGCGCCTTCGCGATCAGCATCGCAGTGAAATAAAAGAGCACGAACGAGAAGAACCCGAGATCGCCGAAGAGTGAATCGAGTAGTGCGAGCGCTTCCCTGAAACCTTCCGTCGTCACGAGGCGATACCAGGTCATGCTGTAGTAGAGGAGCACGTAGACGTTCAACGTGCCGAGGGCGAAGGTGAGCCCCTGGATGAGCCTGGACAGCGCTACTCGGGTTCGCGTTTCCACGGTTAAGGCGAACATATACCCGAGAAGAAACCAGCCGATGATGAGGAGTGCAATGCCCGAGGCCATGCTCTCTCCTATCGTTAGGGTATAATCAAAGCTGATGACCGTTCGCCATAGGAATGCGAGCCCGATCAGCACCAACAGTGTTCGTTCATCGATTATCGCTTTGAATACCCTTTTTCGTATGCTCCGGTCCGCGAGCTTCGAGGGTGAAACGAGAAACCGATATCCCTCCTGCATCTGCTTCAGGTACTTCATCGACCACAGGATCGCGGAGTAGGTCAGCACGAACGTGAGGTATCGTATGTCGCGAACGATGAAGTCCTGGGGCAGGTACGCCTCCATGTGCAGTAAGCCGGTCCACCGTAGCCCGTAATACAGGAGGAGATACCCATTCAGGACGAGAAGACCGAGGCTGATCCGATGATAGAGCATCGTTGAGACCGGCCAGCGTGTCGGTTGACGGGACAGGGCATGGATATAGCCAAAGCAGATCCAGCCCAGCAGGAAGAGAGAAAGACCCGAGCAGATCGATTCCCAGAGCGCTTCTGTCCGGTCGAGGCTCACGAACACGCGCCATACCAGTGCCATGCCCGGTAGACCCACCACGAGCCGTTCATCCTCAATCACTTTCGCTACCAGTTCGCCCATACATAGTCCTCTGGCTGAGGTCGTTATTCGGCCAGATCGGCGGAAAAGGAAGATAGACGCCGCGATCAAAGCTCCGAACAAGGTGGGTTTTCTTCCCCACTGCGCCCGGGGTGTGGTATCAGCAGCTACGCCTGGAGTGGGCTCAGTGCTTACTTCGCCTCTTCCTTCTTGATGAGGAATTCGCACTCTACGGCCGCCTTCTCGAGCCACTTAGAGAGCACCAGTGCGGAAGCGTAAAAGATCACGAAGACGAAATAGCTGATGTCGCGGAAGACGAAATCGAGTGGTTGCAGGATCTCCTCGTCCACGAGCAGTAAAAGGTACCATCTCATCCCGTAGTACACGAGTACGTAGAGGTTGATCGCGAAGAGCGCAACGGCAATTCCGTGGTAAATCTTCACCATGGTCGGTCTGCTGATCACCCGTCTGGCTAGTGAGCTCAGATAACCGAGGAGCACCCAGCCGAGGATGAAGAGCGCCACACCTGAGACCATACTCTCCCAGAGGACGATCGCCCGGTCAAGGCTGACGAACGCGCGCCAGAAGAAGACGATCGCGATGATCACGATCGCGGTCCGCTCATCGGTAAGAATTCTGAACATTGCTGTTCGTATCGCGCCCTTGCGCATCGTGGGCACTTCCTCGGTGAGCAGCAGGTAATTATCATGCATCTTCTTCAGGGACCGTGCCGCCCATATCAGGCTACAATAACAGAGCACGAGCATCACGTACCGCACATCGTGCAGGAGACGATCGTACGGCACCCCAAGTTCCACGTGGAGTAAGCCCGACCAGGTCATGCCATAGTACACGAGCACGTAGATATTGATGGCCGCCAAGCTCACCGCAAGGCCCTGGAACATCCTATTCGATACGAGCCATCTCGTCTCTTTGCGTGAGAGGCGGTAGAGGTACGCGAAGATGAGCCAGCCGAAGATGATGAGTGCACTGCCCGAGATGCTGCTCTCCCAGGGAGCAATCGCGGGCCGGTGGCTTGCGTACCGCCAGATCAGAGCGAGCAGGAGTATCGCGAGCAAGGTACGGCCATCCATCACCCACCGTTCGAATGATTCTTTTAGTGGCATCCGTATCTTCTCCCAACCACCTGCGGCGACCCCCGTGGTGTCACCGCCTTCATATATACCACGGGTTTCACCACTATTAAAAGAAGAGTTGCTTCTGCCGCTATATATACTTTTCTATTTCCGCCCTCTCGCCCCGTGACTCCCCTCTTATCTTCGACAGGATGATGGTGGAACGGGTGAGCGTTCAGGCGAGATAAGGCAGAATAAAAAGGATATTTTTTTGTGGGTATGTTCTTATAGTACCTGCAGCTTCATAGCTAATAGTAAACAACATCAGCGAGACCGATTGTCATTCAAGGTGGAGCTGCTACGAGAAGCGTGAGAAAGAACGCAGTCCCGAAGGCTTGTAAAAGAGGCTAACGGGATAGCGGGTGTGGGGTGACACCCCGTGCGATGGATAGTTAAGGACATCACACGAAGAGATTCGGCACATGCGGCTTAAATCTCATAACCGCTCTACGAATAAAAAGAAGAGAAATAATGATAGGATACCGGGAGGGGAAATGAAGAAGCTAACTCTGAAAGGAGTACTCATAGTGTCTTTCGCCGTAGCATGCGCACTCCTGGCCTTCTATCTCAATATCTTCAAAGGTGAAACGAGGGTTTATCCTCGTCTCTTCTATATCCCGGTCATTTATAGCTGGTGTGTGGTACGGTAAGAAGGCTATTTACGTTGCTCTATTTCTCACTGCGGTCTATATCCTCGCAACGTATTTTTCGTTGACCCCGATCTCGATCGATGTGTTAGAACGGAGTGCGATTCTTTTGGTGGTGGCATATATCATCGGGCTGGTAAGCGAGAAAAAGGCACAAATGGATGTGGAGCTGAAAGAGACGAAAGATTATCTGGACGAGATCATCAAGAGTTCTGCGGATGCGATTGCCGTGGTAGACAAGGAGGGCATAGTGCGTTCCTGGAACAAAGCGGCGGAAAGCTACATGGGTTATACCGCAGCCGAAGTGATCGGAGAAAGCAACACGAAATTCTTTGCTGACCCTGAGGAAGCGGATAGGATAATGCAGCGCGTGCTGCGAGATGGAGAATTGAAAAATTATCGGACAATCGTGTTAAGCAAGGATAAAAAACCGGTACACATCAGCATGTCAGCAGCATTGTTAAGAAACAAAAATGGCGAGCCGATTGGGACCGTGCGAGTGAGCAGGGATATCACCAAAGAGGTGGAACTGGAAGGAATGCATTTCCTCGCACTTGTGCTCATCCAGGTTCGGTGGGCACGTTCCTATCGTTCTTAAAACTGACGTATTTCACGTTTCTCAGGAAGAACGATGAGCTAGAGGCTAAAGAAGCACCGTGGCCGATGCTCATGGCCATGAGCGTTATCGCGTTCCTCTGTGTTGCTCTGGGTGTCTATCCACAAGTACTCTACGGAATACTGCCTTACACAGAAACAGCGTTCCACTATCACGCATACGCCTTTGAGCATACTATCTGCACCGTGGAGTTATTGATGATCACTGCAGTGGGATTCTTCGTATTGCAAGTCGTATTCTCACCGCATGAAAGGATAACGTACGACATAGATCATCTGTATAGAAAAGCGGGTAGAGGATTCATATGGCTCTGCGAGCAGCCGTTAGTGACTGTTGCGGAATTCATTGACAAGGGCTTGCTGAGAATCGCCGATGCGTTTGTATGGTTCAGCAAGAATCCAACGGCAGCGTCAAGGATTATGGTGGCTATGGTTACTACGGTAGTGCTGAGAACCTTCAATCCCACCTGCGAGCAAGATCTGGAGAAGCTCAAGAGGCAATCGGTAGAAGAGCCGATGGTAAGCGTTAGCTTAGGAACTGCAGTGCTACTGGTACTCATAATGTTCACACTCTACTTGGTCATTTATTTGACTCACGGAGTGTTGTGGGTATAATTGCGATCTGAAGTACGTAAAAACGTGCTGAGAAGATGTCGTATACTTCTGGCTTTCAGAACGTGGGGAACCCTTACTAGAGCGCATGTAAAACGTTTAATCACTGTTATGCAATCACATTTTCTACTGCAATCCCTACAAGCTTATAGACATACAGTGATAGTATGTCCACGTACGGTGAGAGCATCTCCACAGGCCTCAGAACGAACGCTAAAAAGAAAATAACAGAAAAGACTGCGGTGATTACTAGCGGAATGAGCATAAAAAGTGGTGCTTCTTTTACCTCTACCTCTTTTCCCGCTCCTTCCGGTTCCTTGAAGAACGCAATGTGTATTATGGGGAAAAAGTAAACGACATCGAGCAAGGAAGCTACTAAAAGCACAAACAAGAAAATCATCATTATATCTCCACCCTCTAATGTCCCCAGGCAAAGATACCATTTACTTATGAAACCCACTGCAGGCGGAATGCCGATCATTCCAAATGCGGTTATGGTGAATGCGAGCATCGTTCTCGGCATGATCTTCCCTACGCCGGCCATCTCACTTATGTTCCTCTTTCCCGTAACGACCATTATCGCACCCGCACAAAGGAACAAGGTGATCTTCATGTAGCCATGAAACGGAATGTGCATCATTGCACCTCTTATGCCGTCCTGTGTTAACAGAGCCGCGCCCAGAATTATATACGATAGCTGGCTAATGGTGGAGTACGCAAGTCTCCTCTTCAAGTTATCCTGAGCGATGGCAAACAGATTGGCAACAATCATGGTAAAGCCCGCTATACCGGCAAGTATCAAGCCGAGCGTAAGCTGTTCGTTTAGTACGTATAGCTCGCGCATCAAGTCCACGCCGTAGATATAGCAGACCACCCGCACGATACCAAAAACGCCGGCTTTTACCACTGCGACCGCATGTAAGAGCGCGCTCACCGGGGTAGGTGCGACCATCGCGGTAGGAAGCCATGAGTGAAACGGCATCCATGCAGCTTTCAGGAACCCTAACAAGAAACAGAAGAACAGGATCACCAGTGTCAGTCGAGGTGCAGTACCAAGTGAGGGTATGCCACCATTCGTAAAATCAGTGGTATCAGTAAGCGTGTAGGTCATCATCACGGCGAAGAGTAAGAAGACGCCCGAGGTGAGCAGGTAGGCGAAATATTTACGGCCGGCGCTCAGCGCTTCCGGTGTCTGGTCATGAATAACCAGGGGGTAGGTTGAAACCGTTAATATCTCGTAAAAAATGAACATCGTGAGCAAGTTCGCGGATAATGCGATACCCATGGCGCCGAATATGGCGAGAGCGAAGGAGAAAAAGAATCTCGTCTGCGCATGCTCCTTCAACGACCGCATGTAGCCTATTGAATAGAAAGAGACTAATATCCAGAGAGAAGAGGAGGTGAGTGCGAAGATCAGACCAAAGGCATCCACTTTAAAGCCACATGCCACACCCTCGAATAAGGTCTGGAAGAACGTGCAGGTGATCACTTCTTCGTCTAAAATCGGTGGGATCATGGAGAGGACGAGCGCGAACGTTGCTATTCCCGCTGCTATCGTCCATCCCTCCCTTATATTCGGTTTTTTATCGAACAGCAGTATCAGAGGGGCTGCAAGTGCGGGGCATAAGATCACGAATAGCGGTGTCATCAGTTCTACCATTACGGCAATCCCCCCAGGCCTAATTCAGAAAGTACATCAGCAATGAAAGGCAGCGGAATCTTCGTAAGCCATAACATGCCAATAACAATAGAAAGAGCTGCGAGGATTAACATCGGCATAAGCATGCTCATGGGCGCATCACCTTCTTTTATCCCGCCGTTCAGCTCTTCCTCAGTCTTTACAAAATACATGCGCTCAATTACTCGCCAGAAATAAACGAGGTTGAGAAGGCTGCTGAGCAGTATCACGGCCACGAAGACGTAAGCGTAACCGTAAAAAACGTCCGTCGAGTGTAAAGATGCAAAGATCAAGAATAACTTCGTTACAAATCCCGCGCTCGGGGGCACGCCGATCATGGAAATCGCCGCAAGGGTAAACGCAGCACTCGCGTAGGGCATCTTCTTACCCAAGCCTTCAAAATCCCGGATGTCCCTCAAACCGTATTTATAAATAAAGGCACCAGCAGCCATAAACAGGCATCCCTTCATTATCGTATGATTTGAGAGGTGTGCCACAGCGCCGAGGAGACCCCAGGAGGAGATGGGGGAAAGCCCTATTCCCAGCACGAAATAGCCCATCTGCGAGATACTGGAATAGGCCAGCATCCTCTTTAAATTATGCTGCATTATCGCAAGCACTGACCCTGCTATGATTCCTATCGCGGCTATCCAGCAGATGGTTATATCCATACCGACGTAACTTCTGATGAACTCGAGCGTGAACACGGAGTAAATAACCCGTATAAGTACATATACGGTAACTGTTGACATCGCTGCCGATAGGATCACACTAATTCCCGAAGGAGAATACGTATATACATCTGGTTTCCACATATGGAGCGGGAAGAGACCCAACTTGATGCTCAATCCTGTAAAGAAGAAAACAAAAGCCGCTTGAACTACTCTATTCCCATAGAGCGGTGGCAATAAAAGCGAGACATCATGCATATTCAGCGAGCCGGTTACCGCATAAAGGAATCCGACGCCAAGCACGTAGAAGCAAATACCAATACTACCCATTATTAGGTAAGTATACGATGCTCTAAATGCTCTTCCACCTGCACTTGCGATTAATGCATACGCAGTCAGAGATACTACCTCATAGAAAACATACAGGTTAAATATATCACCGGTTACCACCACACCGCACATTCCCGCGACGAGGAGCTGGAAAAGGGTATAGAAGGGTATATGCTTCCTCTCCTTTATCTCGTGCTCCACACTCCTCTTTGCATATATCGCACATATCAAACCTATAAACAGCACGATAACCAGAATATATGCATTCAACGCGTCCACAACATACTCGATACCCCAGGGTGGGCTCCAACCGCCGAGCCAATAATGTATGGTTCCTACCGTAAGGACATGATTAAGAATGAAAAGTGCCATGATGAACTGAACGGAAATGGTGGCGGCAGAAATAAAGAAGCATGATCTCTTGGTTCGCCAGCCGAGAACTAGAATGGTTAAAGCAGAAAACACCCCTATGGTCACAAGAAGTACAGGGAACTGTTCAATTAAGGTCAATCTTATCTACCTCTTATTCTTTTTTCCTGACCCCTCTCCTTCCCCCCACGATAATCATGTAAGTGTCACTCGTGCCTCAGCATATCTGTGTATGTGCAAAGAGATATTTATATATCCCTCTCTCAATTTCAATCATCAGTACTTCCGAAACCATGGAGTTCCGAACACCAGAACCATCTCTCATCTCTGAAAAAAACATCTCACCCTATCTTACTATGCGTTCTGATTCTATTCATACTTAACCCTCACCTTTCTTTACCGTCTCGATATCCATCTCTTCGTGCCTTTCTCGGCACATGGTTACGTGTCGTCAACGGCGGCCTCGACTCAGTTTAACGATCCGCGGGGGATCAGGGAGAAGATGAGGCTCTTTTACCATCGCTTCAAAACAGACTCATGAGTCCTCGCGTGGGGGAAAGGATGCACCCCGGGGGGCGTTCGGAAGTACTGGTCGATTATACGTGGTATTTTAATATGTGGTAGTACAAATATTATGTTGCAAGTCCATGCCTTCGGATGGCAGGTAACACTGACGAATGAGGGGCTCACGTGGCTCACAATCTGTGTAAAGTCCGCCTTTTTCAACCTGAAGAAAAGCTGTGCAGATCTATGAGGTAATGGAGCGCCGTGTGCCAAGGGTCTGGTGGTAAAGAAGCATGGATAAAAAACTGAAAGGATTGCTCATACTGCTTGTGTCTGTGATCATAGTGGTATCAGCAGTATTCGTATTTATCATAGACCGGCATTCAGAGTACTTTACAGGCGTTCTATACGGTGCGGCAGGAGTTGGCCTTTTCATGCTCCTTGCGAAGATATTATCCTTAATCCAAAAGGAGGGGAAGCAGGATGATTGATTTTGCTCTACCCCCTTTTATCATTATCTTTTTAGGGGCAGCGTCGATCCCCTTGCTTGGAAAAGGTCGCGCGAGAAGGATTTTTCTTGTTGCTTTAGCAGTTCTCTGCGTGGCGAACGTTGCGCTACTAAAACCCCAAACAGGCTGGATATTACCTATTCTGCCTGGAGTTGATTTGATACTTTTGCAGGCTGATAGGCTGAGCTTGATCATGGGGTATATATTTGCACTGGCGGGTGGTGCTGCGATAGTATACTCAATTAGCACGGTAGAGGAGACGGGGCAATACGTATGTGCGTTGTTATATATGGGAAGCGCCTTAGGTGCGGTATTTGCCGGGGACTTCTTCACGTTGTACATCTTCTGGGAGATAATGGCGTTCTCCTCCCTGGGATTGATTTGGTATGAGGGTTCGAGGAGGGCGAGAGATGCGGGGATGCGATATATTCTGTTTCATCTGTTTGGTGGAGCCGCTCTTCTTGCTGGGGTAATCATGCACTATGTGAATACAAATGTCATCACTTTGGGTCCGGTGAAACCCGGCGTGGGATACTTTTTATTGCTCCTCGGGATAGGAGTAAACGTCGCATTCATCCCACTTCATACCTGGCTGCCCGATTCATATCCCAAGGCAACGATAGCCGGCACCATTTTCCTGTCCATATTCACGACAAAGACCGGTATATACATGCTTGCGAGGACATTTTCGGGTGTGGAAGCGGTAGCATATATGGGTGGCGCGATGTGTCTCTATGGCGTTATATTTGCAATATTACAGAACGACGTGAGAAAGCTCCTCTCGTATCACATTGTGAGCCAGTTGGGTTATATGGTGGCCGGGGTGGGGATGGCATCTGGATTAGTAACTGAGATAGCGATAAATGGGTCAATTGCACATCTCTTCAACAATCTGTTGTTCAAGACAACGCTGTTCATGTGCATGGGAGCAGTGATATATGCGACGGGGAAAAATAACCTCACAGAACTTGGAGGACTGGCGAAGAAGATGCCGGTGACGATGGTAACCTGTGTGATTGCGGCTCTTTCTATCTCTGGTGTTGTGGGGTTTAACGGCTATGTGAGCAAAGGGATGGTAATACACGCGGCGCAGTTATTGGAAGGAGGGCATACTGGGGTTATTCTTACAACCGCGTTAACCTTGGGTTCAGTAGGCACGCTTATATCGTTTTTAAAGCTCACGTACTTCGCCTTTTTCAGTAAGAATGAAGAGATAGAAGCGAAAGAAGCGCCATTACCCATGCTCGTTCCGATGTGTGTTACCGCTTTTCTTTGTATCGTTATCGGGGTATACCCAAAAGTGCTTTATGCACTCCTACCGTATCAAGAGGCTGCGTTACACTACCACGCATACGAAGCGGGACATACATTTGGAGTTATCCAATTGCTGCTAATGACCGTTATTCTGTTCTTCATGCTGGGCTTCTTCGCGCCTCATGATAAGATAACGTATGACATAGATTATCTGTATAGAACGGCGGGTAGAGGATTTATATGGTTCTGCGAGAAGCCATTAATGGGTTTTGCACATGCGATGGAAAACGGTGTTTTCAAAATTGTAGATATGTTCGTCAGGTTCTTTAGGGATCCAATAAGGGGGCCCAGAGTGATTATTGATCTGATAGGTGTAGCGCTGATTAAACCTTTTGTTTTACTGTTCAACTTGGTAATCCATCCGCTATATAAGTATTATGAGCGAGATTTGGAGAAAGTAAAGAGTCAACCAATTGAAGAACCAATCACCAGCGTAAGCATCGGCACTGCAGTGCTCCTGGTGCTGCTCTTTTTCGCTTTATATTTGATCGTTATGCTTATACATGGGTGGCTTAAGCTAATACCATAACTATTCCACTCATAGGGGATATGCCCACACGTTCTTTTAAGTCGCGTGTAGCAAGCAGATAGATGATCACGAAAGAAAGGATAAAGGAGGTTACCGTTAACCTTTTACAGCGCGCTGAGACGTCATTACCCGAGGATGTCAACGCTGCCTTGAGAAGCGCGTACGAGCGCGAGACGAGCGAGATCGCGCGGGTGCAGCTCGCGGCGATGCTCGAGAATATCCGGTTGGCCGAGTACCTGCAGCGGCCGATCTGCCAGGATACCGGGCTCCCCATTGTCTTCCTGAAGCTCGGACGGCTATCTGAATCGCTGAACCTTGGCGATGTAGAGGCGGGTATCCGCGAAGGTGTTGCGGCGGCCACAGAGCAGATCCCCTTACGCTCGAACGTTGTCGATCCCATCACACGACAAGGCGCGGGTGGGAATCTCGGGGACAAAATACCCTACATTAACTATGCTGTGGATCCCGCGCTGGACGGCCTTGAGCTCACCGTCTTCCCGAAAGGTGGCGGCTCGGAGAACATGAGCAGGTTCACAATGCTCACGCCCCGTCAGAACGAAGAAGCGCTGAACGCGATCAAGGCGTTTGTTCTGGAGACCGTGGTCGAGGCAGGCGGGAAGCCCTGTCCGCCGACAATCGTAGGTGTGGGCGTGGGCGGCTCGACAGATCTGGCGATGAAGTTAGCGAAGCTCGCGGTGTTACGGCCGATTGGCGAAAGGAATAAAGAAGATCGGATCGCGCGACTCGAAACGGAACTGCTGGACGCGGTGAACCGGACGGGGATCGGGCCGATGGGGTTGGGCGGTGCTACAACGGCGCTCGACGTGCACATCGAGACTGCGGGGACACATATCACCGGTCTACCCGTAGCAGTGAATTTCCAGTGCTGGTCCGCGCGGCAGGCGAGTGCGACCATCCACGCCGACGGCAAGGTCGAGTATAAATACGTAAGAAATCGGTGAACTGACGCTCCTCCGCGAACGAATGGGGGACATAATAAATGGCTATCGAGAAGAAGGCACTAGTTGAGATAAGCGCTATCGTGCTCGCAATAAAGTTCTTCGCGTTTATATTGGCCCTGATAGCCTGGATAGTCTTACACAATCAATCCTGCGACTTCATCTCGCTCTGGAACCGGTGGGACGCGCCGCATTACGTGGCGATCGCAGAAAGCGGTTACACCGCAGTGGGCGAGAATCGCTATTTCATCGTTTTTCTGCCGCTCTATCCATTCTTGATACGGCTCGCCGCCGCAGGGGTGGGCAACTACGAACTCGCCGCACTTATCGTCTCGAATCTTGCCTCGCTCCTCGCATGCTTCTACCTCTACAAACTCGCACGAATCGATTATGCAGAGAGTACAGCACTGCAGAGCGTCTTCTTCTTTTCGATCTTCCCCACCTCCTACTTCTTGATTGCCGGTTATACCGAAAGTCTCTTTCTGCTCTTGGCGATTGGCAGCTTCTACTATGCGCGAAAGGCGAAGTGGTCCGTGGCGGGCGTGCTGGGTGCGCTTGCCGCAACTACCCGGATGACCGGGCTGGTGCTCGTGCCCGCACTACTCTGGGAATATCATACACAGCACGCAGAGCACCCGAAACCCCCGATAGCGCAGCAGTTAAAGGATCTCACGTTCATCGGTATGATCTGTCTCGGTTTTCTCGTTTATCTCGCCGTAAATTACTGGGTGTATGGCACCCCGCTTGCGTTCCTAGAAGTTCAGCACGAGCACTGGTACAAACAGCTCGCACCACCGTGGGAAGGGCTTGTGGGCGCTCTGGCGAGCATTTTTTGGCGTGAGCCGGTGGAAAAAGTGCTTGTTGGTGGTGCAGAAGTAGTCTTCGGGATCTTAGGCTTATTCTGCACGATTTACGCGCTATTCATCAAACTGCGCCCATCATATATCATTTATATGCTTCTCACCTGGCTCATGGTTGCCTCGACCAGTTACTGGCTGAGCATGCCCCGCTATGCACTCTCTCTGTTTCCGCTCTTCATGATCTTTGCGGTGGTGGCAGATAAGCGTCAGGAATGGCACTACGTCATGACCATCGCCTTTTTGCTCTTCTTCAGCTTCTTCCTCGTGCTCTTCACACAGGGCTACTGGGCGTTTTGATCACTTCGTAGATCCGCCAGCGCTCACCATCCAGTTCCTGTTCGTACACCAGGTGGAACTTTGATTCGTCCTCAAAAGCTTTTTCGTTCATATCAAAGTGATTTTCCAGCGCGAACGCTCGTTCATACGGCCCGATGCAGATGTAGTCCACGCCATATTCCTGGAGGCGCGAATAATCCCCATCGTACATCGCCTCCATAGCCGCTTTCCGTTCGTTCATACTCGTCCACGGAATACCATGCGACCACAGCCAGCCCTCATAGCCCATCACCCGCGCTCTTCCGGTTAACGACGGAATCGGGTGGTTATGCGTGGTACTCGTCAAGAACAACGCCTCTGGCGGTGTGTTCTCGCGAAGCCACCCGGCCATCGCGATCTCATCGCCAGACCATATCACGTACCGCTGCTCGAGCATGGAGGCGTGCGTGACGAGCCCGAAGATCGTGCTTCCAAAGAGCACCGCAGCAAGCACCACCGCAACAACGGTCTTTGCGCGACCGCCTGTGAGCTCGCGAACCCACAATAACGCCAGCGGCGCCAACGCACAGGTAACTGCCAGCCAGTGAATCAAGAGCTTGTAATTGTCGAAATACCACGGCTGGAACTTGACGAGATTCGCGAGCACGAAGAGAAGAAGGAAGGGTACAGAGAAGATTTTGGCCCCCTCCTTAGCTTTGAATAACCCAACGGTAAAGAGGATGAAGAGCCCGCCGGCATTGAGCGCCCAGAAGGTCTCCAGAAGCAGGGTGGATTTTACCGCTGACGAGAGCAAGGCTGCGGCGCACGACCAGTCGTAGCTCATGATCAAATCTCGGTTGGTATCAGTCCAACCGGGGAAGAAGACGAAAAACCCGTCTGAGACACCGCTCCGGATCTGTAGCACCTGCGGCAGGGCGAGGAGCAAGAGTGGCAGGAAGAAGAAGCCCGGCGTTCGCCAGTCCTTTCTCGCGACCAGTGTAAAACCCGTGAGACAGAGCCCCACAAACCCGGTCGCCATGAACGAATGCGCATGAATATACGGGAGCAGGCCGATAAGCGCACCGGCAGCGAAGACTGCTTTATACCGTTCGCGTGCTGCCCCTCGGTACTCAGAAAAGAGCGCGTGATAAAGCAGCAGATACACCACGAATGAGGTCGCCAGGCCGATGATCGCGGTACGCTGTGGCATGATCACCGCGTAGATCGGGTTGAGAAAGTGGATGTTGATATCCTGGAGCCCTGCGGGAAACCCCGCGAAGATGAAGATGGCCGTCGCACCGGCACCCGCGGCTTTTGAATTGGTCACCCGAACGGCGAGGTAATAGAGCAGCCCGAAGAGTGCGAGCTGGAAGCAAATATTGGGCACGAGGATCGAACTCCGCAGCGTAAAGCCCGTTTTCATCAGGATGGCGGAGTAGAAATCGAAGATGAGGGGATAGTGTGTCGGCGTGCCGGGGAACTGCGGATTCTGCACGGGAAAGGTGAACGTCTCGCTGTACGCCAGTGCGGTGATCAACGAGGTGTGCCAGGGATAGTCGGCCCAGACAGTGTGAAATGCATACCAGTTTCCCGCGGCGTCCAGGCGAAAGACGCCGTACCAGTTCATGAACAGCACGTACAGGAGAAGAGCACTAAAGAACGCGAGCGCAGGTTTGTCTCCCCGCAGGCTCGCGCACCAGTTCCGCTTCAGAGTATCGTAACTCCAGTTACCTGCCTGTTTGGTGACCCCCAGCAGCAGGGCCGAGACAACGGCGCAAATGGCGATACAAGGCAAAATACTCTCGGAGCTCAACGAGCCCAGAACCGCAGCGAAAATGAACACGACCCAGATCGAGACGGCGTGGCCCATGACGAAGGCGACCAGCGCGCGCTCGAGGCGATGAAACGGATACGAGAGGAGAAAGGAGAGCGAAAGACCGAGCAGGAAGCTCACGAGGATGAAAAGCACCCCAAGGATCATGGTTCTTCTCATTCATATGCTCGCCAGCTTTTTAAAATTTGCCACCACACCTAATCGGATGGCTGTTGTATCGTTCTCTTGTGCCGTTCTTATTCCTGCTCCGCAGCCGCAATATCAGTGATCTGAAATCAAGCAGCGGTTTTTTTTTCTATCCGTTTCAGAGCATTCGTTGAGCGGCAATGAAACGGTAGATTTAAGAAGAAGAGCCCGCTTTGGTAAAGGTAATGCGCGGGAAACACAGCTTAACCGCGCACGGTTTTTCTCGCGGCGGCAGGAAAATGAATCGAGAGATAGTGCCCCGGAAAAGCGACCTGATCTATCGATTGCGCAGTCTTCCGATGGCTGGT
>JAFGKP010000084.1 GCA_016928455.1 Methanomicrobia archaeon | reverse complement strand
GCCTCGTATAAGACGATCGGGGACGCCTTTGAGTTCATCAAATGCCTGGAGGGCGCGCGAGTGCAGGTAAAAAGCACGCTCAATCCTACCGGCGTGGACCGCAGTATCTGGCAGTCGCTCAACGTCTCTGAGACCTTTGTAACGAGGCAGCGTGAGGTTGTGCGTGCCTATCAGCGTCTGGGTATCGATGTTGAATGCACCTGCATTCCGTACCATGTGGGCAACAGGCCACAGAAGGGCGAGCATATCGCATGGTCGGAATCATCAGCTGTTCTTTACGCCAATTCGGTCCTGGGCGCACGCACGAATATGGAAGGTGCTCCATCTGCTCTCGCAGCGGCACTCATCGGGAAGACGCCGTTTTACGGACTCCATCTTCCAGAAAATCGGGAACCTGAGCTTCGAGTATGCGTGCGGTGCCCGCTACGAGATGCGGATTACAGCGCGCTCGGGTTTTTACTCGGCGAGCTCGTCGGGAACAGGATACCGGTGATTGAGCTCCTGCCCGCTTCGCAACCGACAGCTGACGAATTGAAGCATTTATCCGCAGCGATCGGCGCGACTGGCGCCGTCGGACTGTTCCACATCGCAGGACTCACGCCTGAATCGGACGCCGTTGGTCTTCCTGCGGAAAAGCTCGAGCTGCAGAAAAGTGATATCAAATCCGTTCATCGGACGAGCTGCGATGGCGATGTGATCGCTATTGGGTGTCCCCATTGCTCGGCAACGGAGCTCCAGCAGATTTATGCGCTTCTGCGCGCTGAGAGCAAGGGACGAAGGGTACGGAAAGAATTCTATGTATTCACCGCACATACCGTAAAGGAGCGCATGCAGGATGTGGTGCGGAAGATCGAGGCGTATGGCGTGAAGGTAATTTGCGATACCTGTTTCGTTGTCTCGCCAGCTTTTGAGCATTACCGCTGCGTCATTACCAACTCAGGGAAGATGATGCGGTATGTGCCGTTGCTCTGTGGTGGGGCGGCGGTACAGCTGTGTACGACCGAGCAGTGCGTCCAGCAGGCGTTTTGAGTCTGGCTGTTTTTAAATACTTATATACTCTAACCTCTTACAGTAACTAGTCGTGACCGAAGAGGAAGATGGCTAAAAGACACAGACCAAGGAGAGGCTCGCTCGCCTATTCACCGCGGAAGCGGGCCCGAAGTGAAACGTGTAGAATAAAGAGAGAGGAACGAGTCGAGGGTAAGAAACTGCAGGGTTTCGCGGGCTATAAAGCCGGTATGACTCACCTTATTCTCACGGATGATTATGCTCATAGTCAGACCAAGGGAATGGAGATTGCAGTTCCCGCAACGATCATTGAGACCCCGCCAATGCGCGTGGTCGGATTCCGTCTTTACCGGATGACTACGTACGGTCGGCGCGCCGTCAAAGAAGTATGGTTAACCGGTGGTGCCGCCTCAGAGACGGGGGGCGGAGCATTGAGTTCACTGGAAGCGCTCCTGGAGAAGGCGGAGGATAAACGAGTATTCAGTTTACGGTTGATTGCGGCCACGAGGCCCGAGGTGGTGGCTGCGTTACCGAAGAAGAAGCACGAGCTCATGGAGATTAAGATGAGCGATACGGTTGAGAGCGACCTTGCCTATGCGAAAGAGCTTATAGGGAAGGATTTGAAGGTTACTGATGTGGTGAAGGCGGGCGATTTCGTGGACGTTACCGCTATCACCCGTGGAAAGGGCACCCAGGGCCCGGTAAAACGCTGGGGTGTGATGATTCAGAATGCGAAAGCGCAGCGATCGGGAAGAGGGCGGCATGTGGGTGCCATTGGCGGCTGGCGACCACGTCGAGTCCGCTGGCGCGTGCCTCAGATGGGGCAGACTGGCTATCACCAGCGTACCGAGTATAATAAGCGTGTGATGAAGATCGGGGTCAGTGACGAGGCGATAACGCCGAAGGGTGGCTTCGTGCGGTACGGCACCGTGACGAACGAGTATATTGTACTCAAGGGGAGTGTGCCCGGCCCGAAGAAGCGATTGATACGAATCTCGCACGCTATACGGCCACACCCACGGCTGGGTGTGCCTGAGCTTATCGCGATTAGCACGAGATCACAACAGGGGCGATAGAGAGAGCGGGAACGACGAGAAGAAGAGTGATGGTAAGAGAAGTGACAAGCACAGTAAAGGTGTTAAATTTATCGGGTAAGGTTGTTAAGGAGATCCCGCTGCCACCGGTCTTCCTGGAGGAGTACCGGCCGGATTTGATTAAGCGTGCGGTACTCGCTCTGCAGTCCATGCGTTTTCAGCCGAAGGGCACGGATCCCCTGGCCGGGCGGAGGACATCTGCGGAGAGCTGGGGGCCTGGCAGAGGAGTTGCACGGGTGCCTCGAATCACTGATGGGCGACGCGCCGCGCGGGCACCACAGACCGTCGGAGGGCGACGCGCGCATCCGCCAAAGCCCGAAAAGCGCTTAGAACGTAAAATCAACAAAAAGGAGCGGAGAAAAGCTATCAGATCCGCGATTGCTGCTACAACCGATCCCCTGAAGGTACGTGAACGAGGCCATCGATTCAGTGATACCCTCCCGCTGCCACTCATTATTGAGGATTCATTTACCGACCTCACAAAGACTACGGAGGTCGAGGCGGTCTTCAAGACCCTAGGTGTTTGGGACGATGTGCTTAGAGCGAAAGTGCGAACGGTACGAGCTGGTAAGGGCAAGATGCGCGGCCGGAGATACAAGACGAAAAAGAGCTTATTGATCGTTATCGGGCACGGGGACGTGCAGAGCCAGGAACGACCGATAGTAAAAGCGGCGAAGAACTTACCGGGCGTGGACATCGCGTACGCTGCGGAGCTCAATACCGAGCTGCTGGCACCGGGGACGCATCCGGGCAGATTAACGATCTGGACTGAGTCCTCACTAGCACACTTAACCGCAATGGAGTGATGAGAAGAGAGAGATGCACCGCACACTGAAACATATCGTCCCGAGCGAGAAAGCAACGCTGCAGATCGATGCGGAGAACAAGCTGCAGTTTATCGTTGATATCACTGCGAGCAAGAGCGAGATCAAGCGCGAAGTGGAGCGCCTCTTTGAGACACCGGTACGGACCGTACGGACGATGATAACGTTTAAAGGCGAGAAGAAGGCAATAGTAGAATTAGAGCAAGAAGAGAAGGCCAAAGAGATCGGAACTTCACTCGGGATATTATAATCACAAACAATGGGAAAACGAATAATCGCACAGCGGCGAGGAAGAGGGGGCCCAACGTATCGGGCGCCTGCACACCGATATAAAGGTAATCTTGAGCATGTGCTGGTCAACAAGGGCGAAACGATCTCGGCAAAGGTCCTGAAGATTGAGCACGACCCTGCGCGGAGCGCTCCGATCGCCCGTATTCAGTACGAGCGTGAGAACGG
>JAFGKP010000083.1 GCA_016928455.1 Methanomicrobia archaeon | reverse complement strand
GTATATCCACCTCAAAGTTTTCTTCTCTAAAAAGCTGCTGTTCAGCTTTGGTTTTCCCACTCTAGTTTTATATTCGGAGATACTGGCACAACCGAAAGTTTTATATACCCACTTCTTCCTATGTACTCCTACGGAGGTGTTGCCGCCCGCAGCCGGGTGAAGAAGAAGCGACGGAAGAAGGCGGGGCCTGGGAGAAAGATACCTAAAGCTCAACACAGCAGGCCGGGGCTTTTTTATCCTCCCAACAGGCTCGTACAGCCGTAAACGATTCGGTTCTTCCCGCCAGTGCATCTTTCCCCACTCTTGGGACTACTTTTTTATAGCTCATCAAGGCGAGTGTACGATCTTATGGCATGGATTTTATGGCCTTGACTTGTCCACGCAGAATTGACGTACCGGGCATGCAGCGCACCGTTTCCGTTTACAATAACGCAGCGCGAGTTTGACGAGCGCGGTCTCGAGGTGTGCGAGCTCTTCGCCCGAGAAGTTATGTAAATCGATCTCCAGCTTCTTCGCCACGTCGGCCGCCGTATTCGATGCTTCGAGCTGGATCGCCCAGATGCCGCGCATTTCGCGCAGAAATATCTGCGCTGTCACCGCACCAACGCCCTTGAACTCCTGCAACCTCTTTTTCAGCTCTTTCGTGTCTGCCGACCCCTTGTAGAGCTCTTCCAGGGTGCCGTACCGCTCCGTGAGCGCCTGCATGATCTCCAGCAGCTTGCTCGCCGTCGAGAAATCATAGCGCACGTAGCCGCCTTCATCCAGAATCCTCACGAGATCGTCCCAGCCAGCCGCGCGGATCTTATCCGGCGAGTCAATGCCGTATTGCTCAAATGTTTTGTACGTCGTGGCTGCGATTTGCTCACTTATGCGCGCGCCGAACAATAATGAGGCCAGAAACCACTTGAACCGTCCGGAAGGCTTGCTGAGGTCGATTTCGAGGTCTTCGCTGTACAGTGGGAACGTCTCGAGCAGCACTGCTATTGTATCCATACGTTTTCATGCTCTCCACACCGCTATAAATCAGGGGGCCAGGAAGGTGACCACGGCAGCTGTAACGGAGGATTATGTGTGTCAGGGGAACCAGCGGAAGTATTACCGATTCCGTGCAGACCGGTTCTACGGCGGTATTGCGACGGCGGACTGCATGGGCTGTAATATGGACTGTGCCTTCTGCTGGAGCTACCGTACCCGGCTCCATCCAGAGCAGTTCGGGAGATTTTATAAACCGATCGAGGTTGCCAGGCGACTGGTGAATATCGCGCACGAGCACGACTTCAGGGGAGTGCGGATCAGCGGGAACGAGCCCACGCTCTGTAAACAGCATCTGCTGGAGGTGATAAAAGCGGTTGGAGAATTGGATCCTGATCTTCTCTTCATGCTGGAGACGAACGGCATCAAACTGGGCGAGGACGAGACCTTCCCCGAGGAGCTTTCACGCTACAGCAACGTACACGTCCGGCTCTCATTCAAGACCGGCACGGCGGCGAATTTCGAGCTGATAACAGGCCGTCCGAAGGAGTGGTTCGAGCTGCAGCTCAGAGCGGTAGAGCACCTCCATGCGAAGCGGGTCTCATTTCATGTCGCTATCGTCGCCGATTACGCGCATGAATATCTCATAGAGCGTTTACGAGCTGTCAGCCCTGGTATCGTTGAAAGGATAGAGTACGAGCATCTGCAGTTGTATCCGCACGTACGGCAACGGATGAAGGAGCGAGGGCTGGTTTCATAATCGCGGTCGTGGAGCGAGACACCGTGTTTAGGACCGTCAGCAGCGAAAGAGAAGGATGAACGTTGAACTCTTCACGTTGAGACACGCGCTTGATGGAACGCTACGCTGCACGAGCGATTACGTCCCGATCCATACAGACGCGTTTAGCGCGATTTCAGCGGCAGGTAGATATCGACGATGTGCTTGTGTTGCGGATGTTCACGGGGGTCGTTGAGATACAGCTCGAACGCGGGGCGGTCGTTATCAGGCTGATGGCCACTTTCAGGCAGCCACATATTGTAAAGCGCGTTCCATGCAGCTTCGTATTCATCTTGATCGATCACGAAATGAGCGATAGCATACGTCCCGCCCGGGATGGTCATCACTCCCACATCGTCTTCAGCTTCCGTATCCTCTGGCACGGTTATGCAGACGCTCATGCTGAGCTGGCTTTCATCGGTGACCTCCGGATCACCGTAATATATGGCCAGCACCTTCGTCTCGGGTTGAAGGAGATTGCGTGCATCCGCCCACATGAGTAATCGCCAGAAGAGCCGCTCAAAGAGCGCAGTATCGCCCTTGTAAGGGCCACGGTGGGGGATATACGCCACGTACAGTCCCGGAATCAGTTTTATGTCCACCGTGAATGAATCTTTTTGTAACATTTTACAACAGCACCACATCTACACAATTTGATACAGAGGCCAGCTATAAAAGCGTTGGTGACCATCCTTTTTTCGGTGCTTTTGTTTTGGTAAGATAGAACCTCCATACACGACCGCTGTAGATAACGACGTAGCTGGGTGCTTTTTTTGTGAAGCCCTATTCCAGCTCTTCATTGACGATCCGGTAAAACTGATCGCGTGCCCGCCGCTCGATCCAGGGGCAATGCCCGCAGTGCTGGAGCAGCACGAATTTGAAATCGCTAAGCACCCGTGCAAGTGGCTCTCTGACACCGTCGGCAGGATGAGGATCGTAATCGCCGTGTAGAGCAAGGACCGGGCAGGTGATTTCCGTACCGAGTGCGAGCAGTTCCCCGCTGCTTCTGAGCGCGTCACCCTCAGCCCACACGCGCTGGTGGATCTGGTACTGGCATTCGAGATGCTCACGTTCATGAAGTAACGGGTCATAAGCGTCCACCTTTGCTAGCAAAGTACCCAGTTGGGCCATGATTGTGCTCTTGTCCGTGCCGGCAGGATCGTCCAGGGCTGCGGTGAGGATGAACACCTCCGCGCGTCCTGCTGCATTGAGCCGTTGTAATCGTGTGTTCATGATATCTACGGCATACTTCGCTTCAAATGGCCCGCTTCCAACGAGTATGAGCTTCTTTACCGATTCAGGATGACGCGCGGCGAGCATGAAGCTGAGCCACGCACCCCAGGACCAGCCGATCAGCGTAACGGGCAGATCACCGGTATGCAGCAGGATCGCCTGTAATTCATGGACTTGCCCGTCAAGTGTACCTGCAGTTTGCAGCGGCTCAAGCACACCCCTTCCAGAAGCAAGTGCGCGCGCGACCGGGGCCATCTCGCCTGGCGCGCCCGGGCCGCCATGAACGACCGCGACCGTAAAGGGTGGCGCGCCGTAGGTGCGGGGATTCTTCATGGGTGTTTCTCCCGTATTCGTTTTTTTTGTTACTTACTTATGGGTGTTTCAAGCCTTTCAATACTCGATAGCTCGCAAGCTAACCGCGGTGGACGTGTTCTACCGCTATATCACCAGGAAGACGACGATGATACCGGTGCTGTGGCGTAGTAGTTGAGAAGCTCTTTGAATCAGCGCGGCACCAGAGGATGAAGCACAAGCGTGCACTGAAGCTAGCAACGGAAGTACTCGGTGACGTGGTCGCATCACGAACGATTACGAACAGAGCGGCCTTTCAGCGGACCTTAGAAGAAGCGGGTCAGGCTGTTACTGACACTTACCCGGATGTATACGCGGCATGTAAGATTTTGAAAGGATTGGATGAGTTTGGCTGTGCACTGACCTCTATCACTGATTGCTACAGCATAATTACCACGCTATTAGCGCGATTATATCCGAACAGAGCGCGTTTTGTGCTCGTGTATGACTATGTTGATACAGGGCTCGAGACTCAGGATGTCTCAATAATGGATGGCCCTGCTTTCCATAAAGCATCTGAGATGTTAAGTGCACTGAAGAAGTCAAAGCTTCTGTTTGATATGTCTGTGCAGGACGAGGTACTTGACGCTTCGCTTGTTGGCTTGATTAATCTCATTTTAATAACGAAGAATACCTGGAGCAAACGACAGTTCCAGATAGTTGAAGAATACCGGAAACACAAACTGCAATCAGAGATAGCAGCAAATCTGGGGATATCACAACAAGCTGTTTCGAAGACGCTTGCCCGAACGATGTGGAAAGAGCTGGAGATTATTGAAGAGAAATTGGATTATGCACTCCAACACTATGCCTCTCGGGTACTGCAGTCGAAAGTCAAGAGCACTCACCATGACCGGTGACATGCTCTGGGTAGCACTGATCATTATTACCGGTTATCTGGTTCTGCTCTGCTGTTAACCAGTGGTCGTGTGGTGTGGCTTGTTTTATCGTTGATCGCGAGGGTTGAGTCCAGAGCCACTGGATCTGACTCAGCCAGTGTGGCAGCGGGCAAATTCGGGGTCTCACAGAAGGCGCTCGACACCGGCGCGGTCGTGGGCAAATGCGAGAACTTCCTGATCCTTACCTTTATGCTCCTGGATGCGTACACCGCTCTAGCCCTGATCTTTGCTGCCAAAACGGTAGTCCGCAGAGAGGATATAAGTACGAATACCCTCTTTTACCTCGCGGGCACAATGGTCAATGTCACGTACTCGATCCTCATCGGCGCGCTCATGAACGCGGTGCTATGGTCTTGCTAGGGGATTGTACCGACGAATCTATCTTAGCTCTGTTTGCAGGGTATGGATAACTTCCGGATAGCACGCATATGCGGATACCGTGCGAAACGGCTATACTGTTAAGATCGAGCACGGAGGGCGTTCGATGACCCCGGGCATCCATTCCAAGTTTGAGCGTTAAGTAAGCCTTATCTATGTCTCGCGCATTCACTACTAGTATGGCCGAAAAATTTACGAGGATTTTGATTAAGTGTATCTAAAGCCACCTAAAATCTTTCTCCCGGAATTTTCCATCTTTTTTGGTTCTATTTTTAGGTTTTT
>JAFGKP010000082.1 GCA_016928455.1 Methanomicrobia archaeon | reverse complement strand
GGAGTTCGAGCCGGACATCGTCTTCGTGAATGATGATAATGCGCTCAAGTACGTCGCCGTCACGTACACGGAGCGGTATCCCGATCGGAGACTCCCGTTTGTCTTCTCCGGGGTGAACGTGGATCCCACGATTTACGCGCCGATCACCAGCTTGGAGCGTCCGGGCGGGCCCATTACCGGCGCATTAGAGCGGTTCCCGTACTACGAGGGCTTCGCGTTAGCTAAGCGAATCTTTCCGAACGCGAGTAACATCGTGCTTCTTGCCGACTCCAGTTCGAGCTCGAGCTTCGTCGTCAGTACGTTCGAGGAGCGGTACCTGGACGTCGTTAACAACTCCCCGTTGCAGGTCATCGGCCCCATTCAGGTAGGGACCTTCCGAGAATGGCAGGAGACCGTGACCGCGTACCAAACGGAAGCGGATCTTCTCGGTATTCTCACGTACCATCAGCTTCGTGACGAGAACGGGACGGTGGTCCCGGCACCGGTAGTGGTTGAGTGGACCGTGCACAATAACGACCTCCCGGAACTCGGGGTGCTCACGTTTCATGCAGAGGACGGCTACTTCTCAGCCGTAGGCGTGTCAGGCTATAAGACCGGGCTCTACGTCGGTGTCCTTGGCGGCGAGATCCTCGGCGGAACGGATCCCGCGATCATTGCTATTGTGGATCCGGAGGTGATTGAAGTTGCTTTCAACCTCGAGCGAGCGGAAGTGCTTGGGATTATCCTGCCAGCGGAGGAACTGGTGAAGGCCAACGAGGTGGTTCACGCTCCCGGATGAGGAAGCGATACTTTTATTACCTGGCGGTAAAGAAACATACACTAACAGATTCGTTCATATCATAGTGTGCGGATGACGATTCAGCCATGGAGATCGAGGAAAAGGACGCGGGAAAGGTGAAGATCCTGGCGCTCAGTGGTAGGCTCGATGCGTATTCATCAAACGAGGTGGAGAAGAGCATCACCGGCCTGATTGATGAGGGCTGCGTACGAATTGTGGTGAACCTCGAGGAGGTGGAGTACATCAGCAGCTCGGGTCTGCGCGTGATGCTTGCTGCACTGAAGCGGTTGCGCAAGCTCAAGGGCGAGCTGAGCCTGGCGTGCCTACGACCTTACGTTAAGGAAGTTTTTGATATCGCGGGCTTCACGCAGCTCTTTGCTATCTATGATCGCGAAGCAGAGGCGGTAGATAGATGCGCGGCTGCGGGTGAGTGACCCGTTGGCTTAAAGAAAAATGGTAGCCACGATCGTTGAGCTCTCCTTGATGCTGGTTGCGAATATGGTGGTGATCGTGGGGGTCGCGTACCTTGTCACGCGCACTCGATACTTTCAACAGGTCGTGCAGCACCAGTTCACGCTTCTCAATCGCGCGATCTTCATACTCGTTTTCGGCGCGCTCGCTATTTTCGCCACCTATGCGGGCATTCCAATACCCGGCGCGATAGCAAACGTGCGTGATCTCGGCCCGATGTTTGCCAGCTTGCTTGGCGGACCGGTAATCGGCCTCGGTGCGGGCTTAATCGGCGGTGTGCACCGGTATTTCCTGGGCGGGCTCACCGGTCTTCCCTGCTCGGTTGCTACGGTGCTAGCAGGGCTCTTTGGCGGTTTGATCTATCTGCGCTGGGACGGCACGTTCATTGGCGTTCCGGGTGCAGTGGTCTTCGCAGCGCTCATGGAATCGCTGCACATGGGGCTGATCCTGCTGCTTGCAGAGCCGTATGCAGTTGCGGTGGTCAAAACGATCAGCGTGCCCATGGTGCTCGCGAATGCTCTGGGAATGCTGATCTTCGCGCTCATCATCTCACACCGTTTAATGACGCTAGATGAAGCGCTTACGTGAGGTAACGAACTAAATGGCCTATACGATCTTAGAGCTCCTGCTGACACTGGTAGAGAAGATCTGCGTGATCCTCGTCTTCGCCTACCTCGTCAGTCGAACCACGTATTTTCAGGAGATTCTGGATAAGAAGTTCACGCTCAAGAATCAGGCATTCATGATCCTCATCTTCGGGGCGTTCTCGATCTTCGGCACGTACTCGGGGATACAGATGTTCGATGCGATCGCGCATGTTCGAGATCTTGGTCCGATGATCGCGGGCTTGATCGGCGGTCCGGTGATTGGCCTGGGCGTAGGCCTGATCGGTGGTGTGCACCGGTATTTCCTCGGCGGCTTCACGTGTCTCTCCTGCTCACTTGCCACGGTGCTTGCTGGCGTCTTCGGCGGGCTTATTTATAAGGCGCGTAAGGGTGAATTCATCGGCGTACCCGGCGCCGTGGCATTCGCCGCGCTCATGGAGTCCTTCCACATGGGGCTCGCGCTCCTCCTCGCCAGGCCCTTTGAGGAGGCCCTCATCCTCATCGAGACTGTCAGTGTGCCCATGATCTTCGCCAACGCTGCAGGCATGTTCTTCTTCGCGTTTGTCCTCTCAAATCTGATCAGGGAGCGGGAGACCGCTGAGGAACGCGACCAGTACCAGGCGGAGCTGGAGCGAAAGCGTCAAGAGTTGAAAATCGCGCACGAGATCCAGCAGAGTTTCTTGCCTGATGCGATCCCGCTCCTGAAAGGCTTCGAGCTCGCGGCACTGAACCTGCCCGCGCGTGAAGTGGGCGGTGATTTCTACGATTTCATTCCCATCGCGGAGGATAAAATCGGGGTGACCATAGCGGACGTTTCTGGTAAGGGCGTGCCCGCGGCCCTATTCATGGCACTCTCGCGTACCGTTGTCCGTACGAACGCGCGCGGCAATCCGAGCGTTGCGGAAGTGATCGAAGCGGCGAACAGCAGCATCTCCGCGGATTCGAAGTCGGGGATGTTCGTCACGCTATTCTACGCTGTTCTGAACCTGAAGGCGCGAACGCTGACGTACGTTAACGCGGGCCACAACCCGCCGGCGCTCTTCCGTGCGCTGAGTAGCGACATTATCATGCTCAAGGCCCGGGGCATTGCGCTCGGTGCGATGGACGAGATCGTCCTGGAAGAGCGCATGCTGCAGCTTGACCGCGGCGACACGGTGGTCTTCTATACCGATGGTGTTACTGAAGCGGTGAACGAGCGTGAGGAGCAGTTCGGTGAGGAGCGTCTGATCGCTCTGATTAACGAATGTCACGGATTAACAGCTGGTGCGCTCGTGGAGCGGATAAAGAGCGCGGTGCTGGCCTTCTGCGGCGGCGCACCGCAGTTCGATGACATCACGGTGATGATCTTGAAAGCAGGAGAAGCGGAAGATGCGTGATCACGTTGAGCAGGAGTTCAAAGCGGATTTAGCACAGCTTGAGCGAATCGGGGAGTTCATTGTCACCGTACTACGCGAATTCGGACTGGCGGAACCGAAGATCTTTCACCTCCAACTGGCTGTGGACGAAGCGTGCTCAAACATAATCAAGTACGGGTACGCCAATGCCGCAACGGCCGAGGATGATACGATCATGATATGTTGCTCGCGGTGCAATGGCACGATTGCGGTAACGATCAAAGACCGGGGCAGGCCATTCGATCCAACAATCGTGGCACCACCTGATCTGGAGACGAGCCTGGAAGAGCGTAAGATCGGCGGACTGGGGATTTACTTCATGAGGAAGCTGACAGATGAGATCTCGTATACCTATAAGGACGGTCAAAATGTGCTGACGATGGTTGTGCGGTATTGATGGCTTAATACCTGCAGTGCTTTACAACCGTCTATAAATAAATAGTCGTGAGCTTCATTGAAGAGGTAGGTGCAGGAGCATGCCGAAGAGACCACCGGAACTCATCTATGCGGTAGATGACGTGCCACCCCTGTCTGCGAGCCTGCTCCTGGGGATACAACATATTTGCATCACTGCCATCTCACTCATTTTCCCGGTTGTCATTGTCCGTGCAATCGGTGGCTCGGCGGTACAGGCAGAGTTCATGGTCAGCATGGCGCTGCTCGCGGCCGGTGTGGGCACGATCCTCCAGGCGCTGAACCGAAAAGGGATAGGGTCGGGGTAC
Source organism: Methanomicrobia archaeon (assembly GCA_016928455.1). Taxonomy (GTDB): domain Archaea; phylum Halobacteriota; class Syntropharchaeia; order Alkanophagales; family Methanospirareceae; genus JACGMN01. Next base: position 584 of record JAFGKP010000082.1, on the reverse strand, counting down.
CTCTGTCCCTCAGTTTGCGGCCCCTCGTTTCTCTCCGCGTCACTGCTGGCCGCCAAAACGGGCGGGCTTTCACTCCTCTTTGGCATGACCACGATCGCAGGCATTTTTGAGGTGTTCCTCTCACGCGTTATGCACCGTCTCCGCGTTCTCTTCCCACCAGAGGTGACCGGCACGGTGGTTGCGATGGTAGGTATTACCGTTGTACCGGTCGCCATCCCCAATTTCGTGGGTCTCGATGCCACTGACACGGTTACCGACCGTGCTGAGCTTATCGTGGCCTTTTTAACGCTGGGCGCAATGCTGGGAATCACTGTGTGGAGCAAGGGTAAACTGAAGCTGTATCCCGTCCTCGTGGGCATGATCATCGGCTATGTCTCTTCGTATCTACTCGGCATACTCGGTGCCGCGGATCTCCAGGAAATAACCGAAGCACCCGTGATCGCGCTACCCGAGCTCGAGTACTTTGGGTGGTCTTTCGATCTCCTCCTCCTCGCTCCGTTCCTGATCGCCATCACCTGCTCAACGCTGAAGAGTGTGGGTGATCTCACCACGTGCCAGAAGATCAACGACCTCGACTGGAAACG
>JAFGKP010000081.1 GCA_016928455.1 Methanomicrobia archaeon | reverse complement strand
CTGATGGGAGCGTCCGGGTGGTGACTGCGGATAAAATGGGTGAACTTGTGAACGAATGGGGCACTCAGAAGACGGTAAAAGAAGTGGATGTGGTCACCACGGGAACGTTCGGCCCGATGTGCTCCTCCGGCGTGTTCCTCAACTTCGGCCATGCTGATCCGCCAATCAAGATGCAGCGTGTCTGGCTTAATGAGGTGGAGGCATATACGGGTCTTGCCGCGGTGGACGCGTATCTGGGCGCGACGCAACTCTCTGAGGATCGTGGCATGGAGTATGGTGGCGGGCATGTCATTGAGGACTTAGTGTCCCGGAAATCGGTCGAGATAAGAGCCACGAGCTATGGCACGGACTGCTATCCCCGGAAGGAACTGGAAACGACCATTACGCTCGATGACGTGAATCAGGCGGTTATGACAAACCCACGAAATGCCTCACAGCGGTACGTAGCTGCGACCAACTCCACCAATCGAACGTTATACACGTATATGGGTACGTTACTGCCGAATTATCGGAACGTCAATTATGCGGGTGCGGGTGCGCTCTCCCCGCTGGCCAACGACCCGAAGTATGAGACTATCGGTATCGGAACCCGGATTCTTCTCTGTGGGGCTCAGGGGTACGTTATAGGAATGGGAACGCAGCATAACCCGACCAATCATTTCGGCACGCTCATGGTCACCGGCAATTTGACGGATATGCAACCGGAATTTGTGAAGGGAGCGACCTTCGATGGCTATGGCGCTACCCTTTACGTCGGCGTTGGGGTCCCGATTCCGGTATTGAACGAGACGATCGCGGAACAGGCCGCGGTATGCGATGCTGATCTCGCCACTGAGGTGGTTGATTATGGTGTTGGCCGCCGCGAGCGGCCGATGCTGGCGAGAGTAACCTACGAGGAGTTGAAATCGGGAACGATAGAGCTGGAGGGCAAAGAGGTACCCACCTCGCCACTTTCGAGCTTTCTCATGGCACAGCGAGTTGCCGATGAGTTGCAGGTACTGATTCAAAAGGGTAAATTCAGCCTCACGCTACCGGTAGAGTACTTACCGCGGGACACGGTGATGAAGCCGATGAAGCAGCCGGAGCTGCCGCTCGTGAAGGATGTTATTCTTCGCGATGTCCCAACTATCCGCGAAACGGCAAGTATCGAAGAGGCCGCGCAATTGATCATGGAGACGCAGACCACGCATATTCCCGTGCTCGCAAGGGATAAGAAGCTCGTGGGGATGGTTACTGCATGGGATATCGCTGCGGCCGTAGCGAAGCGGCACGCCGAATTGGCCGAGATCATGACGAAGAAAGTGATAACCGCGGATCTTGATGAGCCCCTGGAGCTCGTGATCCGGAAGATGGAACGCGGCAACATCTCGGCATTGCCGGTGATCGATAAACGCAGACGGGTCATCGGCATGGTGACGAGCGATGAGATCAGCCGGATGATCCGGAAGAAGAAATGGAAATGGAAACTCGGGCTCTGAAGGTCGAGCTGCTCAGTTTGGGTGCCCGGGTGCCTGTCAGGATTAAGGGCAGGAAGGCGGGTGCGGGCCCGGCTGCTGGCGGGATGTTCATCATCGGCGATACTGTCGCGAATGTAGCGACCCAGAGCTGGTTCGTTGCGCAGTCACCTTATCATCTGGCGTTCGCGCATGGTCGCTACCGACTCATGAAGAATGGCGAGTTCGTGACCGAGGTGCGATTCCCCACCGCGAAGTTCCAGACTTTGAAGACTGCTGAGGGCATTCCCTACTACAAAATCGCGCTCCTGCATGGCATGGATTGCCTGGCAACTACCACAATCCAGACCTGTGTCTACTGGAACACGCCGTTACGGTGTCGATTCTGCGCGATTGAGCTCTCGTTGCAGAGCGGCGCGACGATTGCGAAGAAGACGCCAGAGCAACTCGCTGAGGTGGCTCGTGCAGCTAAACTGCTTGATCAGGTCACTCATGTTACACTCACCACCGGGACGACCGCAACACCCGATAAAGGGATTGAGCACCTGGTAACGGTAGCGCGTGCGATAAAAACGGCGACGGGGTTACCCATTCACGTGCAATTCGAGCCACCAAAAGACCTCACCATCATCGATCGGCTCGCAGACACCGTTGATACCGTGGGCATCCACGTGGAGAGCTTCGACCGAACTGTGCAGAGCGCGATAACGCCCTGTAAGGCAAATATACCGCTCGAGCAGTACATCGAGGCGTGGAAGCGGAGCGTCTCGATCTTCGGTGAGAGTCAGGTGAGCAGTTTCGTCATTGCCGGGCTTGGTGAGCATGACGAATCGATCATCGAGGGCAGTCGCCTCTTAGCGGAACTGGGCGTATACCCGTTTATCGTGCCACTGCGGCCCATTGGGGGCTCAATGCTGGAGCACAAGCGGCCGCCGAGCCCCGAGCGGATGCGTCCACTGTTTGAAACGGTAGCGGACATCCTGCGGGAGACCGGCGTGAGCTGGCAGAAGTGTAAGGCGGGCTGTGTCAAATGTCGGGCGTGTTCGGCGCTGCCGGACTATGAATAGTAAGCGGTTCTTAACGCGAGAAAAGCGGGAAAAATCTGATGGCAACGCTGCCAGTAGGTCCAGAACTCGATATCGGCGGTGCTCACCGTGATCCACGTATCCATCTCTTTAAATCGACCACCTTCTCGACCCGTCTAATACCATCGACCGCGTCAAAGTGTTTGCTATCAAAAGATAAAAGATATTCTATCCCTTCTCCCTGCATCACTGCGCAAATCACCGCATCAAAACTTGGCATTGGATACCGTTTGAATATCTCAAGTTCTCTGAGAATATCGCCCGTGCTGGTAGATAGCACACAAATATCTTCCGCTTCCAGAAGACCCTGCGTTTTCTCGATAGCGGCTTCGTTACCCACTTTTCTCCAGAGTACATAGTGTACCTCAAGAACAGTGATATCCGCGGTGTAGAAACTCAAATTGAGTTCTGGGGTATCAATCACCGCGCATGCAGCTTCGTGGAACTCGTCTTCGACATTAAATTAAAGTACAAGATCAAGGCACTCGAATCGAGAAACAGCAGGGGCATACTATACTACTCCAACTCAAGCTCTTCATCGAGCAGATCTGTGGTCCCTGTCTTCGACAAGTCCTTGCCACCCGAGATCGTACCGCGCAGCTCCTTGATCGACTTCACGGCTTTTCGGAAGTAGACGTTGATCTTCCCGTCCTGCTCGTACCAGATTACCTCCATGCCATCCTCGATTCCCTGTGTATCCCGTATTTCCTTAGGGATCATTACCCTGAATCCGGAGGTCACCTTCGTTTTGGCGATGATCACGCTTTCCACCAAATTTACTAGGTGATGGTTAACAATATTAACTCCACCAGTATTACCGTATGGCCACGTTGTGTAATCGGCCTTTATAAGGCTGCTATTCCAGGAACCAGCCTTGAAGAGTTTCCGGCTACACGGGATCATCCCAATGGTGTCTGGGATACGTTGCGAAATCGCCGCATCAGCAAAAAGAGAACTCCTGGTGAGCGACATTATGCCGTTATCAAGAGGGTATTCAATGCTAGACACGTGCTGGTTACCCTGGTAGAGCGGGTCAACGGTAAGATGATTTTCACCGGTCTTAGCTTCAACCTGTACCAGGTATGCTGCGCTCAAGAGGCAAGGAGCAGTTTAGGGTAGCGTGCGCTTTCGAGAAAAAGCGTAAAAAAGCCCTAAAAAAGACCCCGAGATACGAAAAGAAGCAGAAGAAAAATAGGTGGGCGCTGAAAAAGGGCTAAATCAAAATCATCGGGAATAATTTTATTAGCGGTAACGCTGTGCGTGACGATGTGCTGCTTAGCTCGTACCGTTAGTTTTACCCTTATTCGCCTTCTCATTTGGGTTTTCACAAACCGTTACTGACGTCCATATGCAAACCAGTTACACCTCATACCGCCCGTAACTGAGCGCAAACACGCCCGCAACGCCATATCTCGCGAGCACTGCTAAATCCTCCTGCTCCAGCTTTCGCTCTCTTACGGGCGGCAGTGGCTTCGTTCTTTTACAAATGATTCGGCCGCCACTCATCTGCGCGCCGATATAGCCCTTGGTACTGCCTTTCACGAAGACCACGCCCTTGCGCAGCTCCACGCCCATGAATTCCGCTACGTTACCCAAAATCACCACGGTACCGCCATTGAGCAGCGCAGCCGCATTCATGCCGGCATTCCCGGATACGACGACTGTGCCACGGCGCATCAAGATCCCCACGCTGATCCCGACATCGCCCTTTACGTTTACCGTTGCATCGGTCATGCAGCGTGCAGCGAGCGTATGTCGTAACAAGCCATCAGCAAGCGTCAATTCGCCATCCCGCATGTCGTTGGGTGCGAGTGGTGCATTCTGCTCGTGTTGTTCCGGGTGGTGCAGGAGCCACGTGATCGAGACGAATTTCTTGTAGCCTGCACGATCGGATTCCACCTGGATACTATTGCCAAGCGGTTCCAGGACCTCGCCTTTGACATAAATCGCACCGGCGAGCATGCCCAGGCCGAGGTGTGAATCGGCGTTACCATCTATGATGATCGAGCCAACCCCGGAGAGCTCCTTACCAGTACCCCCGAAAAAGACGAGATCCACGCCCAGGCTCGAGCCGATGCGTTTGCCCGCATCACCCTTGATACGCACGTCCTCGCCATGCTGCAACGCCTCCACCACCGCCTCGTACGTATAGCTCGTGCCGGCTTGCGAGGGTATGAAGTCAGCGGGCTTGAGCAGTTCGCCCTTGTGCTGCCAGATGAAGTTGTACGTGAAGTCCCCAATACAATCCTGCGGTGCACTCAAAGTCAGCTCCATAAAAAACTCACATACTTAATAACGCCTCAGTGCTTAACGTTCTGTCGATCTTATCACGGAATCGTATCAGTTTATTAATCATAGTGCCCATGGAATGCAGGCTTGTCAAGCAAGGATTCGAGCAGGGGAGCTGCCAGGTATTCGAAGAAACGTCGGACCAGTATCGAAAAGCATGCGATGTCACGCTCAAACGGGTAACGGGCACGCCCCAGCGATTGATCCACGGAATTTCCCTCTCGCGACCCGAGCATTACCTCTCGATATACCAGTCGGGCTGCAATCTCTCCTGTAAGAAATGCCACTCATGGCAGTTCACACAGCATGTGACTGGCGTATGGCAGTCTCCCCGTGATATAGTAACTGCAGTCCAGCAGTATTTGACCGAATATGAGATTACCTCCGTGCCACGCGAACAGGCAACGAGCTGGCATGCGCACGAGCTCTGTAAGGGCTGTGGCCAGTGCATTTTCCAGGGCACGCGAAGCGAACACTGTCCCGGTGTTCTTAGGACTGATAAGATCGAACTGAGCCCCCAGGGCTGGGGGCCCGCACGCAACATCGTCGCCTTCACGGGCGGCGATCTCACCGGCCAGCCTGAATTCTACATGAGATCAACGGAATTGATCAAAGAGCTTCCCGAGAGAGTATGGGTGCTCATAGAAACAAACGGGTACGGTCTCACCCCGGACAATCTGGATCTGTTATGGGATGCGGGCGTTGACGCCTTCTGGCTCGATATCAAGGCGTACGATGATGAGGTGCACCGGCGATTGACCGGCGTCTCGAACGCGCGCATTCTGCAGCTACCAGCGGACCTGAAAGAGCGCGGATTCGTTCTCGAGGTGCTCGCACTCTGCATTCCCGGCTGGGTTGAGGCGGATCAAATTGGTCATATAGCAGAGACGATAGCCGCTGTTGACGCTGACATCCCGTTCACCATACTCGCGTTCTTTCCCGCATACCAGATGCTGGACGTGCCTCCCCCCTCTCTGGAGCAGATGGTCGATGCCTGCCTCGCGGCACGGGCTGCGGGACTGCAGAAGATCAAGCTCGGGAACGTCCATATGGTGGCACACACACGCGCGGATTATGAGACGCTAGAACGCGTCGTTGGTCGCGCGAGTCTGTAAAAAACCGCTTTAATACCCGCTGGTACTTACTAACAGTACACACGTATGACCTCTCCAGAAAAGCAAACGGAAGCGCAGCGAAACAGCGAGGACGCCGCTTATGTTGCGTGGCTAAGAGCGAATGCGAAAACCCTCGCAGATATCTTTAAGCGGCTCGATCCGTATAGAATTCAGAATCTCATCCGTAGATACGAAACGTATCGTGACCGCCCGGTCTCACTCTACGCGTCGCTCTCCGATGCGGAAGAGCGAGCTATCAAAAAGCATGCCGGTACCGAGCGGCTCACAAAGATCATTATGGTAAAAACGGATCCCTTCATCTTCGCGCCTTCGATCGTAACGCCCGCCGACGCATCTCTGGATCTGGGGACGGCGATCTTCCGCCGGTTCTTCATACATGGCTCCTGGGTCTCGGTCATCGCATTGAACGAGACGTTTCTTACAGCGGCGAGTGAGTCCATGCTGCGCTACGTGCTCGAGCACGAGCTTGCCCAGGGCGAGATTTACACCGAAATGGCGGAATATAAGCTCCAGAACCTCAGTCCGGACATGCGGGGCGTCGTTCATGAAGAAGCACGTATGAAAGCGATCAAACGCTCTGGCATCTCAGAAGACGAGGTGGAACAGGAGCGACAGTTGATCATCGAGCTCTCGGGGCGTCATCCCGTGGTGCCTGTGCATTTCGCATCTGCAGCTCTTGTCACGTATCTCAGAGCGAATTGGGCTCAGCTGCAGCAGTTTGGTGCTGTCAGTCAGACGGAAATGGAGCGAGAGTTAGAAGGTCCGACGGCGAGTTTACTCGATCGAGTCGAGCGAGCGATCGAGCTGTACGGGGTTTTTCTACGAGCGCTGAAACGAGAACTGACCATGACGGGTGCGGAATATGGGGTCGCGGTCGTTTGACCGCTGGTTTTCACTAACCCTCGAGAAAATCCCGGATAAATCGAGTTTTTTATCTTTCGAATTACTATTCTTCGTATCTCTTTCCTACGCGCAGGCTCTATCTATGTTGCGAATCACATTCCTGGGAACCGGTGGCTCGATGCCCACGCCGAACAGAACGCCGTCTGCAATCGCCGTGAATCGAGAAGGCGAGTTGCTGCTCTTTGATTGCGGCGAGGGCGCGCAGCAGCAGATGATGCGGGCGAAAACAGGCATGAAGATCGCAGCGATCTTCCTCACACACTTCCACGCTGACCATGTGCTTGGTATTCCCGGGTTGATACAAACGATGGCCCTGCAGGGCCGAGAAGAGCCGCTTGAGATTTATGGGCCGCGTTACGTGGATAAATTCCTCTACCATCTCCTCGCGTTGGGTTACGCCGGCCGGAGCTTCGAGATAAAAGCGATAGAACTGGCCGCGGGCGACGTGGTCCGAAGAACGGGCTATGAGATACGAACGATGAAGACCGAGCATAACGTCACGAGCATCGGTTATGTGCTTGAAGAGGATAAACGACCCGGGCGATTTAACCGTGAACGAGCGATCGAGCTGGGTATTAAACCCGGCCCGCTATTTGCGAGACTGCAATCAGGGCAGTCAATTTACGTTGACGAGCGCGAAATCAAGCCCGAGCAGGTCATGGGGCCGCCGCGGGCGGGCCGTAAAATCGTGTATACCGGCGATACACGACCGTGTGCGAGCGTGATTGAGGCGAGCAAGGATGCCGATCTGCTCATTCATGACGGGACACTTTCTGAGGAGACGAAAGAGTTTGCGATCGAGTACATGCATTCAACCGCATTGGAGGCCGCGGACGTCGCCAGGAGGGCAGGTGTGCACAAGCTCATGCTTACACATCTCAGCGCCCGGTATTCAGATCTCGAGGGTGCGCGTAAGCTGAAAGCAGAAGCGCAAGAGGCTTTCGAGAACACCGATGTGGCGAGCGACCTCATGACGATAGAGATCGGGTACCGGGAGTGAGGAGAGTAAGCCCCCTTCTGTTTCAGCAGCATTTATCTTAGCGCTTTCTTCAAGCTTGCACCTGCGAGGCTGGTCGTTCCATCCGTGACCATACGACTTCATCCTTTTACGGAATCATCACATGGGTATGGTCCGGTCACGTTTCTATACCAGAGCCAGGACTCTCGCCCTACGCCCTCTCGGCGTTCGCTCCTAACGGTGGGGGGACTTTCCTCAGCCCTCGAGCAACGAGAACCGGCAGCTGCCCTTCCTCTCTCCCGTAGTTATAGGTTGTGCTGCGAGGATAAATTTCCGCGTGTTCGGTTACTTAGCGATGATAAACGGGTATGAGCGCGCTCAAGCCACTGGCGCTATTCGCACCAACACGCTCTTTGCGCTCTTCATATACGCCGCCGAATGTCCATCTCGGCTCCACACCGGTCATAATCGCGACGACCTTCGCCATGCCATTATAATCCTCATTGATTCGCGCGCCCCAGATCACGTTCGCGTTCTGGTCCAGCTCGTAGGTGAGCAGTTCAACAATGTCGTTGGTCTCTTTCATGGTGAGGTCTGAGCCACCAGTCACGTGAATCAGCGAGCCCGTTGCGCCACGATAATCTGCTTCCAGCAACGGATGACAGAGCGCATCCTCGACGACCGATTCGGGTTTATGGTCTGCTTTTATCGTCTCGCCGACGAGCATTACCGCGACACCACCTTCCTCCATTACCGCCTTGAGGTCCGCAAAGTCGAGATTCACCAATGACGGCTTTGTAATCGTCTCCGTAATCCCTTGGATGGTCTCTGCGATCAGCATGTCCATTGTCCTGAACGCGTCATTCACGGGTAAGTTGCCCGCGTACTTGATCAGCTTATCATTCTCCAGCACAATCACGGTATCGGTGGTTTCTCGCAACCGCTCGATGCCCTCTGCCGCGCGTTTCCTTCTGATCCGCTCAGCTTCAAACGGATACGAGACCATCGCTACGACAATCGCACCCTCTTCCTTCGCTATAT
>JAFGKP010000080.1 GCA_016928455.1 Methanomicrobia archaeon | reverse complement strand
GCTCGCCCTTTGTCCGCGTTCTTCCCGTGGATATTGTAGTAGCGGCCGCCGTGAGTAACGGCAAAACCACGTTCATCTATCTTCGTGATCAATTCAGCCTCCTTCGCGGCAGGCTCGTCAAAAATGAAGCTCTCGTTATACGACTTCCGCTTCGCGCGCGCTGCCTGCTCGAGGGTCAGGTTCGCATCCTCTGCCACTTCTTCTGCGGTCATGTCGCCGAAGCCCGTAATGCGGAACCCGGTCTCAGCTCGAATCGCCTGCAGCGCGGCTCGCAACTCGTTATACGAGGCTCCGAGCTCAATAACGTGGTATGTGCCCTGTTTCGCGGCTTCGAATTCGAATGAGAAATACTGTTCGGGGATGAAGATGGCACCACCGTTATCCACGATGAACGGGTCATGGACACCGAGGAGCTCATGGTAATACTCGTTCTCCGCCAAAGTTTTGGCCGTGCAGAAGATGACGGGCACCTGATGCCGCTTCAAGAGCTCGAGTGCAGGAAGTGCGGGTTCGTAGGAATAGTCGTGGAGGTCGAGCAGCGTTCCGTCAAGGTCCGTGAAGAGCACTTTCTTCATGGGTTCGTTCGGTCTTCTAGTTCTGGTGGGGGAGCGCTCTAAATCGTCCGCGTACTCTCCTTTTCAAACGATGTGCTCAGCGATGAGCTCGCTTCCTCACCCTCGAGCGCTCCCCTCTGAAATCGAGCGTATGACTCAGCGGTAGTGGCAAGCTGTTCCTCAAACTGAAGAGCGTCCACACCAGCAAAAGAGGGCATGATACGGTTCTGCCGCGGCTCCTCCCATTCCAGCATATCGCCGAGTTCTTCGAGTATCTTGTCTCGCACGTACTCAGTGCAGAGTCTACTGTGATAGATCGTCTGGAGCGAGTCGAGGAGCATGTTACGGATATGTATTTCTCCTTTCTCCTCATGGATGTGCGGGTTCAGGGTCTCGATCTGGAAGATCTCAATGCCCGCAGTTGCTGCGTCCAGGTCGACAAATTCTGTGACACCCGGTCCAAAATTATCGAACAGGCAGATGAAGTGATACGGCTCAATCGAGTAGCCAGTCGAGTAACTCAGGACATCAGCGAGCTTGGTGGTGAGCGCGTGCTCGCCGGCGTTTCCCGTGATCAGGATGCGGGTCTCAAACCCGGTGTGCAGGGACATAAGGAGATTGAGGTACTTATTGGTGGTCTCGCTGACCCGGCCCCACTTCTTGAAGTACAGCTTATCCGCGACCACTTTCGGCTTGTAGCGCCAGTGCAGCCGCACCATACTGTAGGGTGACTCAGCCATGCAGAACCCCGCGGCATAATCGATCACGTATTCGCGAACCGATCCGGGGACGTAATTATCGGCATCTGCGAACCCGATATACTCCTTACCCAGCGCTTTCGCGAGCAGCATACCAATAATCATCCCTTCTGCCTTGCCGTCACGCACAACGGAATTCTCATCAAGCAGGGAATCATACCCCGCCTCGTAGAGCGCGAAGCCAAGATCGGGGTCTTTCTGGTGCACGATAATGAGCTCCTGCTGAGCAAGCTCATGGAGATTCTTAACCAGGTTACGCTCCAGCTTGTACCAGTCATGTGCTTCCCGTTTGCTATTCGAGACCACAATAACCGTGCAGTCGAAGGGGATAGCGCGTAAGACGCCATCCAGTAGATGTATCTTCTCGTCCTTCACGGGCACGATAATGGCAAACCGCTTCAGCACGTCTTTGATTACATCGAAGGGGATGTCCTTTGCCCTGGGGTTCGTAAAACCTCCGGAATCGATCTTCAAGACACGCTGCATCTCGTGAATTTTGACAGAGCCAAAAATTTCCGTACGCCGTGGAAGTTCGAGAAGCATTTTTAATACCCACTAATAGATTGTGCTTTATTTTATAAATCTGTACTGCTATCCTAAGGTAAGCGAGGTAAAGAAGAGATGGCGCGTTCTCACGGCGAGCGGAAGAACACAAGGAAGAAATTGCGTAGGAGCAAGCGTGAGCGAGGCTTGTCACCGGTCAGCCGGGCGATCCAGCAGTTCGCATCGGGCGATCAGGTTCATGTTCACATCGATCCGAGCGTGCACAAGGGCATGCCACATCACCGATTCCACGGGATGACCGGCACGGTGAAAGGAGAGCGAGGACGGTCATTCATCGTGGAGATCTCTGACGGTAACCGGCAGCACAAGAAGGAATTGTTCGTTCGTGCTGAACATTTGAGACTGCAGCAAGGATAATAAATCTGCTTCAGTCAGCTCGTCATCGTATCGTAAAGCGACTTTCACGCGAACATGGCTGTTCGGGACAAATGGGCCCGAAGGGATTTGAACCCTTGACCGCCCGGTTATGAGCCGGGCGCTCTAACCACTAAGCTACGGGCCCTCGTTTCGTCTAGTTGTAGGTAACGCTATATCATATAAATAAGTTCCATTTTGCTCGTTAACGGCAATAAGGGGCTTTTCACACCCGCATGGCTGTGCATACGTGGCAATGCGCAGTTCGCTCGTTCTTTCACACTCGAAAGTGGTGAAAGCGCATAAGCTCACAGCAATTTCAGGCGTGGTGGTCTTGATGGCTGCGTCGAACGCGGTCATCGCACGGCCTTACCTGAAGAATTTATATGCCTGCCTGAACTAAAAAGTACTACATAGATGGCATATCCGCATGCACAACGCACCTATACGATTGTCGGCATCGATCCCGGTACGACGGTAGGCATTGCTATTCTCGATCTTGACGGCAATCCTGTGGATGTATTTAGCGCGAAGAATTATTCGCTCTCCGATGCGATCGAACGAATAATAACACGCGGTCGACCATTGATTATCGCTTCCGATGTCGCACCAACGCCCGCCATGGTGAAGAAGATAGGTAGCTTGATCGCCTCCCACGTCCCCGAGCTGGAGGAATCATTATCCATGGAAGAGAAGCTTGCCTTGACGAGGGGCGAATGCTTTGAATATCGCAATGCGCATGAGCGTGATGCCCTGGCAGCCTCACTGCATGCCTTCAAGCAGTACAAAGCGAAGTTCGCGCAGATACAGAAGAAGACTCCGGCAGGCGTGGACGAAGCGGAGGTGAAGGCGCTCGTGATCAAAGGCGTCTCGATCAGTGCTGCCATTAACCGGTTGCTCACGGCACGTGAGGAGAAGAAGCTGCGGCGAGATAAGCGCATTGCGGGCACAAAGGCTCGCGAAGAGCCTCCGGGTGAAAGCAAAACCGTTCTGAGATTGCGTGAGCTGCTTAAAGGGAAGGACGAACGCATCGCGCTGCTGGAGGAGCGGACAGCGGCACTCAAGGATCTGCTGGCCGAGCGAGAGCGGGATATACGGCGCTTGAAGCGGAGACTGGATGCGGAACGCTCGGAACTAAGGCGAGAGGTGAAGAAGAGCGAGCTGATACACGCGCGCAACGCGGAGATCGAGCAGTTGCGGGCAGAGGTAGCTACGCGGACGAGCGAAATCGAAGAGTTACAGAGGATCATCGAGCGGTTGAGAGGCAAACGAGCAGTAAAGGGTGGGAAGCGGATCAAGGTGGTCCCTTCATTCACCCATGATGCGATACAGGAATTCGATCGAAAATACGGGATTACCAGGGGCGATATCGTCCTCTTCGAGGATGGGAGTGGTGGCGGCCCGAGCACCGCGGAACTCGTGGCAAAGAAGGGCGTGAGTGCCGTCATCTACGGAAAGGAGCTCTCGCATTTCGCCGTGGAGACCTTTGACTCCTTTAATATTCCCGCACTCTCGCTCGACGCAGTGCCGCTACGCTCGAAGGACGAGGACTTCGCCTTCATCGATCAGGCGGTTCTGGACGAACAGGTAGCGGACTGGAAGCAGAAGGCGAGGAAACGGAGCAAAGTGCTCCTGGTTCGATAAGGTGCGGTTCCTGAGCTGCTTGGGATACTCGCGCTCAGCACTTCACCAGAAACGTATTGCATAAGCGGTGAAGTTAGAATGCTACGCCTATAAATAGGTGCAGGGCTCTTCTTATAGCCGAGGTGAAGGTGTTAGGATGATAAGCGTAAATGAGTATGGATTGGACGTCTTTGAAGAGATGATGGACTATGCGGACGAGCTGCAGGTGGGCATCGAGGAGCTGGAAAATGGTACTACGCTCATAGATGCAGGCGTGAAGGAAGCAGGTGGATTTGAAGCCGGGCTGTACGTGTCCCGGATATGTATGGCTGATCTTGCTGATATTACGTTCAGCAGTTTTGACCTCGGTAAGCTGGTTGTACCGGCAATCGAGCTTACCACTGATCACCCGGTCATTGCGTGCATGGCCTCGCAATTTGCCGGGTGGCGAATCAAAGTGGGCAAATTCTTCGGTATGGGCTCGGGCCCTGCACGCGCGCTATCGCTCAATCCGAAGGAGTTGTACGAGAAGATCGACTATAAGGATGAAGCGGACGAGGCGGTGCTGGTGCTCGAGAGCAATAAGATGCCGGACGATGAGGTGACCGCGGTGATCGCGAAAGCCTGCAAAGTTGAACCAGAGGATCTGTACATTGTGATGGTGCCTACGGCCTCCGTCGCGGGTGCGGTACAGATCTCGGCGCGCGGCATCGAGACCGGAGTCCATCGGCTCGAAGTGCTCGGCATGGACATCAACGCCATCAAACATGCCCACGGGCTTATTCCCATCTCGCCCCTCGTCGGCGACGACCTGAAATGCATGGGCGCGACGAACGACTGCATCATGTACTGCGGGCGGATGAGCTACGCGGTGGAGTACGAGAACGTGGATGAGCTGAAAGGGTACGTGAAGCAGGTGCCATCGATGAATTCGAAGGATTACGGCCAGCCGTTCTATATCACCTTTAAGAACGCTGGCTTCGACTTCTACAAGATCGACCCCGCATCCTTCGCTCCTGCAGAAGTAACCGTGAACGAGATGAAGAGCGGAAAGACGTTCACCAGCGGGAAGATCAACCCCGAGGTGCTTCTGCAGTCCTTCGGGATCGAGACGGTTTAAGAAGACGCCTATCTAGGTCGTAAGGAGGTGCCGGTTCGCTCGGCATGCAAGCACAGTCGCTTATCGACGCCGCGACCACACCTCTTTTCCTTCTTCTTTTTGGCGCGTCAGTCTTCCGTGCCACTCCGCAGTTTCCACGACTTCTCTGAGCTGGGAGTACGGCACATATAAGTCGAACTCGACCTTCAGTGCATCCCGTAATTCGCATAGGCTCAGCCCGCGCCCCGTTTTCGCGAGGGTATGCTCACACAACTCCAGCACGTCCTCAATGATGCTCCAGGGGTAAAGGATCCAGGTCCACTCGGTCATCAATTCGCCATAAAAGTCAGGTGCGTAGGATGATGTGGTCTTGTGGTGCATCGTCACTGTCTTCACCTCGTTCGCCCCTGAGGATTCAAGATACGCGGCAATGAGCCGTAAACTATCACCCGTGTCGGTCACGTCATCAGCAATCAAGACCCGCTTGCCCCGCACGAGCTCCAGCGCGCTTACATCAAGGCCGCATTTCAACCGCGCGTCGCCCGTGATCGTGGCCGTCAACCCCCAGTGCTCCACCTTCACGCTGAGTAGATCTTTGAGCAGAAAGAGATCGCAGAGCACGCGCGCTAAATACCAGCCGCCACGTGCGACGCCAATCACCACCTCAGGCATGTAACCCGCCGCCCGTATATCCTCACTCGCATCCTTGCAGAGGGTGTAGGCGTAACTCCAATCAACCACTGTGCACCTGAATCGATCTCGCATACCGTTCGGTCTCGCAACTACTCTGTACCGTTTGCTCGCTACGAGTTTACTATTTTTGTGCGCGTAGTTATTTAAGGTTTTTGTATGATGAAGGACGAAAGGGGCGGCATGGAAGGCGGAAGGAGGCCCATGAGAGATCAGACCGACTACGTAGAGCAGAAGGACATGCAGCAGTTTCTGATCGAGACGCTTACTGCACTGATCAAGTTTCCCACGTTCGTGCCGCCAGGCGAACACTATGGCGAGATCGTTGACTGGCTGATCTCGATGCTCACAGGGTTTGGCTTCGTCTGCGAACGTATAGATATCCCCCAGGAGATTGTCAACGTGCGGCTCAAGGATGCGGACCTGCATGGGGTGAGGGCGAATCTCATCGCCACGAAAGCGTATGCTGCGCGCGAGAGCGTTGACCTCTACACGCATCTGGATGTGGTGCCTGCGGGCGAGGGCTGGAGTACCCCGCCGTTTGAGCCGGTGATCAAAGACGGTAAGATATTCGGCCGCGGCGTTGCTGATCCGAAGGGGAACGTCGCAGCACTGCTCACCGCGTTGCACATCATGGAGGTGCAGGAGCTCGAGAGCAGGTACTCGCTGCGCGTTGTCCTGACCACAGACGAGGAGCTAGGATTGTATTCTGGCTTGTGCTACTTTGCTGATGAGGGACTCCTGCAGGGTGACTATATGCTCTGTATGGATACGGACAACGAAGGGATCTGCGTGGCGACGAACGGCGTGCTCAATTGGGAGATGGTAATACACGGAAGATCAAGTCATAGCTCGACCCCCTTCCTGGGCGTGAATGCGGTCGAGCAGGCCGCGCTCGTCGTTCACGAGTTACAGGCACTGAAAGGTGAAATTGAGCGCAGGGAGTCGGCGGTACCCTGCAGTCCGGAGATCACGGACCTGACCGGCCAGCAGCATATCAAGCCGGTTTTTAACGTGACAATGATCAACGGCGGGGTGAAGGAAAATCTAATACCACCAAGTTGCAGGATACGCGGCGACCGGCGGTATATACCAGAGGAATCGGCAGACAGCGTGGTGGAGGAGTTTAAAGACGCGGTAGCGACAATTAAAGCCGACCACGGTATAGACCTGAATCTGACGCCGAAGCCGGGATTCCCGCCTATGTTCACCGATCCGAGCCACGACTGGGTGAGACGCGTGCAGGCCGCGGCATCGGCCGCCTTCGGCGTTCCGAAAGGGATAAATGGCGTGCAGGGCGGGTTAGACGTGGGGTATGCTGTTCAGCGGTCACAGCAGCCGGTATGCTCCTTCGGGGTCTGGCGGTGCACTGAGAGCAACATACACGGACCCGACGAGAATGTCCGAATTAGCGATTTAACGAACTACGTGAAGTTCCTGCTTCGTCTACTGACCCGGCAGAAAGAAACCTGATCGTCTCCCTCAACACGGATAGGTAGATAGATAGAGCGGAGCAAGGGGACATGGAGCAGCAAGGAGCAAGCCATCGGTCGAGTATACGCGAGAAACTATTCTTCTTCAGCTCCGGGATCATCATCAGCGTACCGCTGACGCTCTATCTCAGCTCGCTCAGTGACTATCTCTGTGAGCTTACCGCCGTCTCGCTCATCTACGTCTCCATCTGCGCAACAGCGATATTCACGCCACTCATTGAAGAATTTGCGAAGGTCTATCCGCTCTTTTACCGGCACGAAGAGACAGAACGTTCGCTCTTTTCGCTCGGTTTTCTCACGGGCCTGGGCTTTGGCATCGCCGAGTTCTTCGTCTACGTCTTCACGCTGGGCGTGCCGATACCTATCCGACTACCCGGGCCATTCTTCCATGCCGCGAGCACCTCGATCGCCACCTACGGGATTGCCACCAAACAGCCAATACGGTTCTTTCTGATCGCGGTGGTACTCCATTTCGTGAATAATTTAACCGCGCTCTTTGGTAGTGTGTGGCTTATTGGCAGGCTGGGTGCGGTACTTCTAGCGTATGTTCTCGCGTGGCAGCTTTACAGGCGGACATCTGAGCGCTTATCGAGCCATGTCCCCGCTCTGACGGGCGATAACAATAACCATGAGTAAGAGCTAAGAATAAATACGGGCGCTCCTCAAACGGTAACAGGCAATGATACTCATTAACATCCTCTGGTTCGTGGTGGGTCTGATCCTGCTCGTGAAGGGCTCGGATTTCCTCGTCAAAGCTGCGGTATCAATAGCCGAGAAATTAGGAGTCTCCCAGTTCGTGATCGGGCTCACTCTGGTAGCCGTAGGCACCTCCCTGCCCGAACTTGCCTCTTCGATCTTCGCCGCACTCAAGGCAGAGAGCGATATCGTTGTGGGGAACGTTGTCGGCTCAAACATCGCTAATATCGGCCTGATCGTGGGAATCGGCGCACTTATCGCCACGATAATGACGCGGCGCGAGATGCTGCAGCGCGATGGCTATATCATGCTCCTTGTCGCACTCCTCTTCTATCTCTTCATCTTCAACGGTGTGATTTCGCGGTTCGAGGCGCTGATCCTGGTTCTGTTCTATGTGGCCTATGCCGTTTTCCTCTTTGAGAACAAGTCGAAATTCACGGACGAGGACTCCCGGGCGTTCCGTGAATTCCTCAGATATTTCCTGGAGTTCAGATACCTCGTCACGATGAAAAATGGCCTGGGCCCGATCCTCAACCACAAAGAGCGGGATCGTGAGCGGTCAGAAGAGAAACTCAAGGAATTGTCCCGCTCTGGCCTGCTGAAGGATTTCACCGTGCTCATGCTCAGCGGACTCGCAGTAGTGTTCGGCGCGAGCTTCCTGGTAAACGAGGCGGTCTTCTTTGCGGAGTTCTTCGATATCTCGAAGACGGTTATCGGCATCAGCATCGTCGCCGTGGGGACCTCGCTACCTGAATTGGGGGTGACCGCATCAGCTGCTAGACAGGGCTACGGGAACATCGCGGTCGGCAACGTGCTCGGGTCGAACATCGTGAACATCTCCCTGATTGCTGGTGCCGCGGCACTCGTCTTCCCGATTACCGTGATCCGTGCATCAATACTCTACAATGCACCGTTTATGATCTTCATAAGCGTGCTCCTGCTGATCTTTATTAAGACCGATTGGAAGATCACGCGCCGCGAAGGGATCATATTTCTCTTCCTCTATGCACTCTTTATTATCACCTCGTTCTCAATCACGCTTTCATGATCGGCGGACTCACCGACCAGGGCCGGGGAACACGATAAAAATGGAAACGCTGCAGGGACTGCTGGATGAGATCGTGGCCGAAGCGGAGCGCAAGGTGGAGAAAGAGCTTTCTGGACCTGGCGGAACGATAAAAGCGCTCTTCTACAACCTCTTGATGCCCCTGGTCTTAAATTTCCAGACCGAGATAGAGAGCTACCACTTCATCTTTCTGCGCGGCGGCTCAATCTTATTGCAGCCGGGATTGCATAAAGACCCTGACGTGATCGTTCGGGGTGAGCATGCCGAATTGCTCTATCTACTCCGGAATCGTGATGCGGCGCGATTCAAGCACGACGAACGGACAGAGAAGATACGAATCACACCCTGCTCCTTTAAAGGGAGCCAGGCGGTCATGAAATTGCGTGACCTCTTCTTATGAGCACGGCGGCAGAGCGATTACGGTGCCAGTAAGTTTTTATAGTCCTTTCACCCCTCTTCTTTACGGACACGAACGAAACATGCGCGTCAAAGAGAAAGTTACTGCATGGCTCACCCTCTCTCGGTGCACGATGTATTACTGGGCGGTGATCACGTACAGTCTCGGCGCGGCTATTGCTTATCAGCGGTATCAGACCTTCAACGGCACGGTCTTTGCGCTTGGCTATCTCTGTCTCCTGCTCATCGAGATAAATACGGTATTCATCAATGAGTATTTCGACTACCCCTCTGATCGAATCAACACGAATGTCGGGCCGTTCAATGCAGGCTCACGCATGCTCGTGGAGGGGAAGCTAAGCTTCAGGGAAGTGAGGATCGGTATTGTCGTGATAGCCTTATTGCTCTTCGGTGCTGGGGTGCTACTCATCCGTGCGACACCGCATGTTCCAACGGTGTATCTTCTTATCCTTGCTGCGATAGCCCTCTTCCTCGGCTGGGGGTACACCGCGCCACCGCTTAGATTAAGCTATCGAACCTGGGGCGAACTCGCGGATGGCCTGATGCACGGTCCTGGAGCGGTGGTCGGCGGTTTTCTCCTGCAGACCGGGATCTGGACTGATCCAGTACCATGGCTTGTAAGTACGCCAACACTCATCGCCATGGCCGTTGCCGCAGCACTCCTTGCAATTCCTGATGCGCCCGCTGACAGGGCGATTGGGCGACAGACCATGACCGTTAGGTTCGGGCCGCCTGCGACGGTGGTCATCTCGATCGGGGCGATTATACTCTGCGCCGTGATCAGCGTTCTGCTCTGGGGCTTTGGAGTCATCCCTAATCCCGTTGGGATCGCGATGCTGGTGGTCGTGCCGCTGGCATATATGATCGTCCGGCCATTGTATCAGGCGACAAAGGTCCAAAATTCCTATGAGGTTGCGGTCAGTAAGATCACGTTACCCCTGATCATCTTTATAACGCTCGTGGGGCTCATTCCGCTCCTGGCGTTCGTGTTCGGATAAGATAGTAACCCGTGGATTCCGGCCGCAACCTCAAAAAAGCAATCGCAAAAGACTGACGAGCACCCTCGGATTCTTTCTGATAAGCTCCTTCATGCACGCACGCTCGCTATACCTCTTGACCGTGATCTCACCACCCAGAGACTGAAAGAACTGGGTGAGCGCGTGGTCATCCAATCGCGTCAGAACCTGATTCATACGCAGACCCACGAGCAGGACGCGCCCGAATTCACGCCGCCAGCGCTTCTCATAACCCTGTAAACCCCGTTTGGAGACGTCTCGATCGCGCACCGCGTTCGCAATGACCTCGCCGGCGATCGCGCCGCCCTGGAGTGCTTGGAGGATGCCGCCGCCGTTCGCGGGATTCACGTGTCGCGCGGCATCGCCAACCAGAAGTAGGCCGTTGGCAACTGTTTCGTAGACCGGGCCGCTCAACGGCACCGCGCCATAGCTCTTAGCGAGAATCTTACCGTTGGGAAACCGTTGGGAAACGAACGTATCGAGATAATCACGTGCGCGACTTGATTCACCTGACATATCGCCGCTGATACCCACGCCAACGTTCGCGCTATCCTGACCCTTGGGGAAGATCCACGCATAACCTTTCGGGGCGATGGCGGCGCCAAAGTACGTTTCATAAAAAGCGGTGTTGACCGTGATGTCGCACAGGAGGTATTGTGCACAGATAGCGATATCCGATAAGGGCAAGTAGGTATCCATCCCCGCCCAGCGACCGATCTGCGATTCCACTCCGTCTGCGCCCACAACGATATCCGCGCAGATACGCACAGGCTCGCCGGTTGTGGTTGCGTACACACCTTTTACAAAGCCATCAGCCCTGATGAGCCCGGTAGCACGCGTCTTCACACGTACCTCCGCACCTGCGCGCGCTGCTTGTTGCGCCACTGCTTTATCGAAGAGCCGCCGATCCACGACATAGCCTATCTCCTCACCGCCTGCCACAGAGAGTACAATTGCCGTGCCATCCGGGCCGTAGAGGATCATGCCCCGTGGCGCTGTGCACACCCATCGCGGGTCGATCGCGACGAACTGCTCGATCTCTTTACTCACGCCTTCCGCGCACCGCACCGGCACGCCGATCTCCGCATTCCGCTCGATCAGGAGCACATCAAGGCCCTGCTCCGCAGCCGTCTTCGCCGTGGAACTGCCCGCAGGTCCCGCACCGACCACAACGACATCGTAACGCTCCGCGCGCATGAGACCACCACCGTTTCGCGATAAGAAGTTGTAAAGGAGTATGGCTCTGCTCGCTGTTGAAGATTACCACCCCCATCCTCGATGATGGCCAAAGCTTGCTCTTTTACGCTCAGATAAATGGGTCTGGTGCAAGCATTCATGCTCCACCAGCTAAGGTGGCAGTGTCCGCTTTTTCTTCAGCCAATTTCTTCCCGCACTTCAGAATCCAAGCCGCTTCTTTTTCTACGCTACAGGAGGGGGAAGGCCAATAGACTTACTTAACGTAACGTAAAATCCAAGAGTTATTTGAGGTAGAGTAAATGACAAAGCAAAGCGTCATTGTGTTAATCGAGAAAGATGAGGATGGCGTTTTTATAGGCACCGTCCCCTCACTAAAGGGCTGCTATTCTTATGGAAAGACGCTTGACGAACTCATGACGAATCTGAAGGAGGCAATTGAAGCACATCTCGAGGCGTTTAAAGCAGAAGAACAGGAACTTCTCGGTACCAAATTTGCGGGTATCCAAGAGATAGAGATAGAAGTGTAGATGCTATGAAGTTGCCGCTCGTTTCTGGATAAAACGTGAACGTCTTTCATTAAATCCCTGTTTAAATAGAGGTGTCTATGAAATTACCGCTGATTTCTGGCGA
Organism: Methanomicrobia archaeon; assembly: GCA_016928455.1. Taxonomy (GTDB): domain Archaea; phylum Halobacteriota; class Syntropharchaeia; order Alkanophagales; family Methanospirareceae; genus JACGMN01. Next base: position 646 of record JAFGKP010000080.1, on the reverse strand, counting down.
GGATATGTGCAAGCTCATCGCTAAATTGGGATTTGTCATGGTTCACCGAAAGGGTAGTCACACTATCTGGAGACACGAAGATGGCAGAACAACGACCATTTCGCTACATTCCTGAAAAGAGCTGCCAAGAGGATTGAAAGAATATTCTAAAAGATGTTGAACTTCCAGTTGAAGATTATTTGAAGATACGATAATTTTTAAGTTATAGCATAGACTTCTCAGATCGCGCTGAAAAAAAAGCTAGCTCGGTAAACTCGTTCTTTAGTTGAAGACCTAATGAACCTTATAAAAAGGCACTGATGGAACGTGAAAAAACGCTTTACAAACGTCAGATAATAAAATAATGAATCATTGGATGCGAGGATTATCTAATCAAATCAATTAATCTATGAGTTAGCTGTACCGGCTGATCGAGTTATCACTCTACCTGCTCTTTTTTACTCTCGAGCCGTCTCTTCAGCCACTTCCTGATCTCCTCGAGCGCAAAGATAAGGATAGCAAAGGGGATGAAGAAGAGCCAGTGCTTCAACTCCAGCGGGCCCGTGCCCAGGAACCGCTGGAAGAAAAAGAGGTACGCGAACCCGAAGATGAGCAGCAGCTCGGTCGCGAACCCGAGGAAGAGTGCCTTGTTCTTGAAGAACCCGAT
>JAFGKP010000079.1 GCA_016928455.1 Methanomicrobia archaeon | reverse complement strand
TATGCCGGCACGTTGCTCAAAAACGGCGTTCCGATGCGTGATGCACTTTCCTCGACGTTAACCGAGCCGCTGACGCATGATGCTGATCTCAAACGCAGCATTGAAGAGATTTTGAAAAATTACTTCACCCTGTAACTAACGAACGAACCGTGAGGTGCGGATTGGACGAATGGTCCGGGAGACGCTCAAGCGTGCTCGTGGCGAACGGCACGTGAAGCACCTGCTCAAGGGGCAGTACGAGGGCGAGGAGCTCGAGACACTCGCGAGTACGCTCTATCCACTCAGTGACCGCATCGGCGAGGCGGGCTTAGAGCAGGTTATCGGACTGAGCATGCAGCTGACGCGGTATAGTGAGAAGAAGGCTGTTCGGTTACTCGAGCTGGCGCCGGAGATCATCGAACGGTTGCTCACGTGCGGTGATGTGGACCTCGTGCTGCTGGTATATGAGCTTGCACGAAAGGTAGCAGGTGATACGACCTTTGTGGCTGCTCGGCTGCTCGAGGAGAGTCCGGATACGCTTGAGCACGTGCGGATATATGGCGATCTCGAGTTGGCGAAACGAGTCGTGAAACTCAGCCTTCAGGTCGCAGAGGCCAATGGCGGGACTGCCGTTCGGCTACTTGAGCTCAGTCCGGAGCTCATCGAGACGGTCGGGTATGCGGATCTGGCGAAGGTTGCGGAGCTCTCTGCCCGGGTTGCGCGGGATAATAGCTTCGTAGCGGCCCGAATGCTCGGCATGAGCGCCGAGCTGATCGATCGGCTGGGGTATGACGGCTTACAAGATGTCGTTGCGCTCAGTATGGCGTGCGCGCGCGTCAATCGATCGATCGCGGTACGGTTGCTCGAGCAGAGTCCCGCGCTCATCGATCGCGTCGGGTATGACGGTTTGAAGGAGATCGCTCAGCTCAGTCGTCAAGTAGCGCGGTATAGCTGGCGCACCGCGGTGACCTTGCTGGGCATGGGTCCGGAGCTCATCGATCGTGTTGGTATTGCGGGTTTGGAGGAGCTTGCGCTGCTCTGCAGTGAGATTGCGCGCGATGACAGCTTTGTTGCGGCACGGCTGCTCGAGATGAGCCCTGAACTCATCGATAAGGTCGGTAGTAACTGTTTGAAGAAGCTTGCGTATCTCACCACCGAGGTGAACAAGGACGACGGCTTTATCGCCGCGAAGGTGCTTGATGAGAGCCCGGAGCTCATTGCGCAGGTGCTCGCTTACGGTGATGACGAGTTGATGACGAGCGTGTATGCGCTGTGCTGTCAGGTATCTGACAAGGTCAACTGGCGTACCGCTGTTCGTGTACTTGGTGAAACGCCCGAACTCGTCAGGCGATTGCACGCGTACGGCGATGCAGCGCTCGTGAAGGACGTTTACGCGCTCTGTAACCGTATTGCCACGTACAGCGGGAGTACCGCGGTCAGTTTGCTGGAACAGAGCCCAGCACTCGTGGATCGTGTGGGGTACGGCGGTTTTGAAGAAGTAGCGACCAGAGCGGCCGAACTGACGGGTATTGATGAGGGCCGGGCGACCTCGTTCGTCCGGGGCGAATCTACCGAAAGTGCGCAGTTCATGGAGACGATCGCACGCGGTCTGGAGCTGAAGAAGATCAAGCATATCCTGGCGATGTATCTGAATGCGCTTCTGGGCTACCGGATCGAGCTTGTGGAGGCACAGGGTGCATCGACCGATGGCAAGCGGATCTTTCTGCCCGAGTATCTAGATGAATTCAGCGACGAAGCACGGAATTTTACGCTCTATAAGGTTCTGGCGACACATGAAGAGGCCCATCTGGAATACGGCAGCTTCGATTTCGAACTCGTGACCGTGAGTGACCTCGTGTCGAGTTTAAGGTCGAAGTATGGTGAGCGCGTATGACCGAGAGGAGCGACCTGGAGCAGTTCTTTGCCTGTTTCCCCGACCCTGCGTTAGCGCGTGACCTCACTACCATTCTCGAGGATTACCGGATTACTGCACGTCTGCAGGCCGAATATCCGGTGCTTGGTGAGCAGATCAGAGCAATGAACGGGCACATGGTGACGAAACGCCCGTCACTTGCGGCACTTGCTACGGACAAGCAGCGTGCCGTGGAGCTCCTGGGGCAGTCCTTGACGGCCGGCGGGACAAACGAGCAGCCGCCCGTTACGATCGCTGCGGTTCTCGAGCAGGCGGTATGGCGCAGCCAACCGTTGACCTCGTCAAAGGCAGATATCCACGAGACGGCCCGGGTTGCTGCGGACGTGTATAGCCTGATCGATGAGGCGATTCCAGGGCCTTATGAATCACTGCCACCGTTTTCGGCACCGCTTGACCAATCGAAGGTTGAGGACACGATCGGCAATTTCAACCGAGCAGCGCGTAAACTAAGCGAGAAACTGGAGCGGCAGGAGTGCACCGATGAGCAGCAACGTTGCGGGAAGGAGCAGTTCGGGCACCCGCTCGAAGAGCCCGCGGAACGGTCAGAGCAGCAGCAGGGATCAGAAGAACGTGTCAAACACCTGTTAAGAACGCTCTTCAAGGAGACGGGCGTCACTCCCCGGGCGGTCGAATCAGAGCTTGAGGCGCTTGAGCTGAACCAGCTGAGCGTGTATTTGAGCGAACTCGAGACGGTCATTCGCGAGGGTAATGCGCTCCAGAACGAGCACGGGACGTTCCTGTACCACGAATGGGGTATTGATATTGGCGATTACCGGCCGAACTGGACGCGGGTGCGGGAACAGCAACTGACCGGCGGCTCAACCGATTTTTACCGCGCGACGGTGCAGAAGTACGGTGGCCTGATCACGTGCATTCGGCGTGAGTTCCAGATGCTCAGGCCGGAAGGTGTCGTTAAGGTGCGGGAGCAATTCGAGGGGGACGATATTGACCTCGATGCCACGGTGCAGTACTTCATTGACAAGCGGCTGCGACTCTCTCCGTCCGAGCGGAACTACGTGCGCACAGAGAAGCGAACGCGTGATATCGCCGTTGCGTTCCTCGTGGACGTGAGCGGGAGCACCAGCGGGGCGACCTTGACGTGCGAGAAGGAGGCGTTGATCGTGATGTCAGAAGCGCTGGAAGAGCTCGGAGATGCGTTCGCGATCTACTGCTTCTCCGGCTACGGGCGCGACAATTCGCTCTTTTACACCGTTAAGGAGTTCGAGGACTCCTACGATGAACGTGTCCAGAGCAAAATCTCGCGGTTGCGAAGCCAGCGCTCGACCCGGATCGCCCCGGCGATCAGGCATACAACACTGAAGTTGCGGGGCAGGGAGGAGAAGACGAGATTGCTGATCCTTTTGAGTGACGGCAAACCGCTCGATCTTGAGTATCACGGCGATTACGCGATCGAAGATACTCGGATGGCGCTCCGGGAGGCCGGGCGGTATGGTATCAAATCGTTCTGCATCACGGTCGATCGCGAGGCGGCCGAGTATCTGCCGCGGATGTACGCGAGCAGCCGCTGGGTCGTGATTGATGAGGTGGCCAAGCTACCGAATAAGATCACGCGAATCTACCGGCTGTTCACCACGTGAGTAAGTAGTACGTTGAGTACTTACTCAATCAGCGTAGTATTCTTTCAGCTTTGTAGTTATTTTTTCACTTATTGATATAACAGATTTACCTTTGCTTCTGCTTTTCTTCACAACCTCCTTACCGCTGAGCGTCTTAAGCTTCGGCATACGCAGCAATTGGGAATTCAAAGTTGATCAAAATCGAATAGTCCAGGAGAATATCCCATTTCGCGATATCTTCCCCTTCGAGGTGGAGGCTGATAGCCTCCTTTACATTCTCCGTCACTTCATCCAGGGGTTTCCCCTGCGTTACCACGGGTAAATCGAGACATTCAGCAACGTAATACTTTTCACCTTTATAAATTTTCACCTGTATGATCCGTCTCATGCTTACAAGTGGGTCGCGACGATATTTTAAATTTACTTTTGCTTTTTAAATTCCAATTGCGTCCTCAAATGGCGCTTAGTGGTAGTCCTCTTGTCGCACTTCCAATTTTCTTTTACCTTTGGTATTGGTGGGTGTTGATACGGTCGGACAGGCCCTTACAGAGGTGGGTTGTCATTTAACCTTCACGATTTCCAACGGCTATCTTTTATCGTAGCCCGATACCGACTGTTCACGACTCCAACGCCAACAAGACTTTGTCCAGTGCGAACCTCAACTATCTGTACAAATACTGGACGAGGTCGGTTCTGATCTTGAAAGCGGCTATTCGTTATCAACGTACGTGAGCAGCATCGATCTTAACTGGAATCTACCCCATTCATTTACGTCATGCTAATCGCGGGAAAAAAGAGAAAGGATGGTTTATTTAAAGCCCTCTTTTCACGATAGCATACGCAACTGCAAGTATACCTGCGATTGCGAATGCCACTTCAAACCCCGGTGGCGTCGGTGTAGGCGTTGCTGTTTCGGTAGGCGTTGCAGTTGGTGTTGGTGACGGTGTTGACGTAGTCGCGGGAGTTAAACTGGGCGTTGGCGTCGCTTCAGGCGTTACTGTCGGTGTGACTTCTGGTGCAGCACCGCCAGTCTCAATGGTAATAACTTGTTCTGAGAATTCCGGGATGTTACAGAGCATTTGGACCGCATCATCCTGCGCGAGCCACCAGCACTGCGGAGTGTCTGTCTCGTTGTATAACCGGTCGAGGTCCATCGTTCGGTTCATGAGCCGGTCATTGAGCCGAACCTGCAACCGGTCAGGGTTGCTTACGTTGAATGATCTATTATCGAAGTTTATACCAACTAGCGTGCCTGTGGGGTCAGTGGATTGTACCCGTATCCTCAGCCGGTTCCGGTCAAATTGATCAGCCCAGCAGGTGATGCCGGTACGGTAGTTCACGGGGCTGTACGTGGATTGATTGCCGATTGCGATCTCACAGCCAAATCTACCTGGTGCTACACCCCGAGCCATTATCCTGTTTGCGGACCGCCACATCTCACGGTACGGACCAGAGCCAATCGGGAGATTGACCGCTCCTGTTCTAACCACCATTACGCCGCCTGCGGGCATTTCCGCTCGTATCGTGTCTTGCTCAATGGTGAAGGTCACATCGGTCCCTTGGTAGTAGGAACTGAGGATATACGCAGTTATATCGTCCGATTCGATCATGATACCGCCTTCGATTTCACCTGGCGAGACCCCTTCGGATAACTCGAATACTGCGTCTGCTGCGGTAACTGCCATCACATTTATGTTACCGCTTGGATTGTCGTGAAGCAGGATTATCTTTGTTGAATCGTCTCCAATGAGCCGTGTTAACGTTCCGGTGGTTATGTTCTCTTCGTACTGGAAGTTTTGGAAGTAGATCTTCTCAAAAACCGGGAAGCCACCCACACTGTAGTTGATCACCGAGCCATCAGTATCTATCTCGAAGTTCACATATTCACCTAACCAAGAACCTGCGCTGTGCATATAACCAAGACCGTACATGCCACTGTCATGCCGCATTTCTTGGGCATACTGATACCGTTCCATAGGGTCCATTGGCCCCATTGGGCCCCCGGGTCCCATGTAACCGCCCTTTTGTGCCTCAGCGGCTATTGTACACAGGACAACCAACAATAATAGAGCTATTACGGTTTTTCTCAACAACATTCTTTTCATCCCCTCCGTTCTATCCCTCTCCGTCTTTTCATCCCCTATAAGAGGTGATTATTGGAGTGTGGTTATACGTATAGTGTTTTAATCTTATCAATTTTCGGCTCATCATAAATCCGAGCCAACCAGCCCCGTCGGGCCGGGCAGGTGATAATCAGCGAAATCCCGCCACGGACGGCAAGAGCAGATAGATGAGCGGTAAGATGAGCAATCCGCGTGAAGTTGCGGGTGATCTTCATTCTTCTGCCTTTACGGCTTCCTAAACGCTTTTCAGATGATTGGACCCGCAATCAGCCCAATGAGGTAAGGAACTTTGAAGATGGTATGCGTGACGTTAAGAGCGCCCTTTGAGATTTTTGAGTATATCAAATACTGCAAGAAGCACGCCTGCGCCTATTAACGTATACCCTATTACCCGGTTTTCACCAAAAACAATCCCGGAAATGACGAGTAACATGGCAATCATAGCGCATTTAGACGGGTGCGGTGGCCTCTTGCTTTTCCCTGTTACCAGTGCCGCGAGGGCAATGATCCACAAGATGACAAGGGCTATCGCAATGTACAGCTCAGACGCAGCCATCGTGCTTCACCTCCCCCTCTCGTTTTCCAGCGATTGACCCGTATGTATAGTCTCCCTGTTCGTTTTCCTCGGTTACCGGCTCGCTCGCCGCGGCACGGTGCGCTTCGATCGTCCTGGCGAAAAGTGGGTTTGCGCTCGTTGCGGGGAGCCCTAACGCGTCAAGAACGAGCGCGCATAATTCCGGAGAGCTCAGGTGCGGATTGTCCGCGGAGATCGTCATAACCGTCGAATGGATGCGGTGCAGGTAATTTAACCCCTCATCAAGTGCCTGATATGCCTGATCGTCGGTCTGCGGGTCATCCCACGAGGAGAGCAATACCCGAATTCCTTCAAGGGCTCGTAATCGCTGCAGGGATCGCGCGGACGCGGCGACGTCATCATAGATAGGCACATCGCCCGGGCGAGGCACCGCATCGCCGGAGATAAGCGCGTGGTCTTTGTCAAGCCAGAGCGAAATCGAGCCGTTCGAATGGCCCGGGGTGTGGAGCACTGCAAAGGTAAGTCCCCTGTCCCAATCCAGCACCTCGTTATCCTTAAGCACGTGATCGACCGCAACGGAGCCACCCACGAGGTCAGGGAAGTTAGGGATCGGCCGGTCCCGGAACTGTCGTTCCACGTTCTCAATCCACAGTCGATCAGCACGATGCGCGGCAACAGTACAACCGGTTACCTGTTGTATTGCTCGCGCAGCGCCGATGTGATCAGGATGAGCGTGTGTGAGCACGAGCGTGGTGATCTCGTCAGGCCTTCTATCTGTTTGTTTCAGGTAATCGAAAATCACGTGCTCGGAACCGGCAACGCCGCTGTCAATGAGGCAGATCGTATCGCCATACATGAGATAAACATAAACGAATCGGGCGATCCTTGTGCCTGCGGGCGAGGTCAACTGAAAGGGGATCTTCAGTGCATGAATATGCTCAGTGATGTGCATCTGTTGCTTTCTCTCTTAAGATATATTTTCTCTAATTGAAAACCTTATGGCCACTATTAACGCGCATAACAAATCACGTAAATCCTCCTTGCTTATATCTGCCTGTTTTAGAATTTCGAGCAGTGTGCCCTTCGGCAAATCCTGTTTATGAAGAGGAACAACGACCCTTCGTTTTGTTTCTGGCTGATAATAAACGTGCTGGCTTCCCTTGATCCTATCCAGGACAAATCCTTTCTTTTCAACTACGTCGTTTTGCTACTTTTTATCCCCTATCTAATCAGTCCTTGAGGTGTTCTCTAGCTGCTATGGCTCCAGCAACTCGAAGCCCGTCTCCCTGTCCATCAAACGACGGGCAGTTGCATCCACCAGTTCGAAGATGATAACCTCCAGCACGTGCCAGACCTTCACGCCGCAGCGTACGCACCCGGTTACCGCTCGATCATTTCGCCCGCCAGCGATATGCATGTGGAGTACGGGCTTATCATCTTTATCAGGGAAGATCGTGCCAACGCCCGCGATCTCATGGACGTCTGCTAATACGAGCTCCATCGGGATGACCGGCGTGCTTCTTCCTTCTTCGGGCCCGACGACTAATTTACTGCCTTCGTCTGCGCCACCGACCGCGATGACGGCTGCTGCGGTGATTGCATGATCAGCAGCGAAGGTTTCTATGGTCTCGTGGATGATCTCGCCGTCTTCGAGCCGGATAACGAAAACGCGGCCAAAACGGGCCTGGGAGTATTTCATGGGTGGTCAACTTTGTACTGTTTACGCCAGCGCTTCTTTCTTCACAGGAGCATCACCTGTTCACGCAAGATCCGGTCTTTGAGGAGTGGATGGAGCGAATTGTACGTGAGCACGTCCACCTGCCGTTTTACGGTGTCCTGGAGATCCAGTTGCAATCCTGCGAGGTCCAACAAACTCTTCCGACCTTCGAATTCCACGAGCAGGTCGATATCACTCTCCTCGGTGGCCTCCCCACGTGCAAACGAGCCGAAGAGGGCGGCTTTCTTCACCTCGTGCTGCTTCAATACAGCAACGATTGCCGTCTTTAGTTCTTTAAGTTGCTCCTCGCGCATGGTTCACCATAGTACGCCACAGGTTAAATCCTTTGCCTGCCGTTCGAGTAGCCTCTCGAGAGTCGCGATAGTGGATAACGATCAACACTTCGCCGTCTCTATTCGACGCGCTCAAAGACCAGTATTCGGCCCTTCGTTTGTGTATATCTGAATCCCGCCCTTTCAACTTCCGCGATCATCTTCTCCGTGGAACCGCGGGTCTTCTCGAACGAGAGGTTACCGCCCGGCTTCAGGACGCGGTGGAGTTCGGTGAGCAGTCCTTCCAGCCCACCGGCGATGTACCGCAGCCCGAAGAGGAACGCGAGGTCGATGCTATTGTCTGGCAGCCCGGTCTCAGCGGCGTTCGCAAGCATCGGCGTCACATTCGTTATCTCTTCCGCCGCGATCTTCTCCTGCACCCGCTCGATCGCGCGTGGATGCACGTCTACCGCATAGACAACGCCTTTTGTCCCCACGAGCCTGGCTGCAGGAATAGTAAAATATCCGGGGCCGCAGCCGACATCCAGCACGTGTTGACCCTGCTTCAGTCCAGCGGCCTCTAAAAGCTTGTACGGCTCCCTGAAATAGGGTAGTAGCCGGTTGTCGTGCATGATCTCGATTATTCTGTAGGAGAAATTCGGCAGGTGCCCCGCAGTATGCCCGTGCTGTCTGCCCCGTCTCGTGCTCATGGTCCTCTTCCGTAAGTTAATCCGACCTGAAATAGTCTCTCAGCGCACGCGCCAGCTCCTCCGGCCGTTCCAGAACGATCGCCTGCCTCAGCAAAAGCGGCATATACCATGAGTCAATATTGAGGTAGTTCGGCCGCGGATTGGGCCGTGCGAGGATCTGCAATCCAGAGAGAAAGCCGGCATTTCCACTCACCATACGGCCGGAATAGAGGATGAAATTGAAGGCGGCAAAGCCATGGTCACCGTAGTACTGCAATACCGCCGCGAGCCCGTTTGCCAGGCTCTTTACGTCTTCTGCGGTAAAGGTCCTGAAGCTCGGTTTCGTGACGATCGCGCGCACCTCGCAGAAGCCCGAGGGCGCAAACGGCGCATACCAGTACACATCGCCCGAGCGCACTATTTCCCGGTCCTGGTTCACGGCCATCAAATCAACCCAGAAATTACCAGACTCTTGCTTTGCGTACTGTTCCGACGCTTCAATGAGCTCTCTAACAGCTTCGAACGGATACTGCTGCATCGAGAGCTGCATGTGGTAGTGTATCAAACTCGCGCCGGCGGGTGGCAAATAATTGCCGCCGATTACGGGATACCGGAGCTGCGCATTCTTGTTATGGGCCTTCTTGATACAGTCGAGCGCTGCCTGGAGGAACCTGGAGAGGAGTGCAGGCTGGCACTCGTTGAGCGGGAGATGATGAACCTCAGGCGAGGTGATCACGGCCTCGAAATCAGTACGCGGGAACAGGTTCGGGAAAACGCGGACGTCATCGACCCTGATGGTTTCTTCGTCAAGCTGATCGGGCGCGAATTTCGCAGCTACCTGATCGATGAGCGGGCGGCAGAAGGGGCAGTTCGTTGTTGAAGCGGCAATCAGCTCTGCTAACCACGACTCGTCACGAACACGGTATATTTCCGTCCATTTCTCCCGTAAATGCGGGCACAGCACCGAGAGACGCGCGGTCAGCGGATCCCAGCGATATTCGAGCTCGTAGCGCATGGTGGTGCCATCAGCGGCCTGAACTTCTACCGTTTTGCACTCACGTCTGAACGTTATCGCCATGTTCTGTCTCTATCTATCCTTTGTCATGATCTTGACGGTCTTTTTATTTATACCCGGTTCATCCTATCTATCCCTAACGATGAATCTCATCTCTATCTTTGACCTTACTCCTGCAGCACTCGACAAGATCCTTGAACAAGCGCATACGCTGAAACGAGCGAGGCGATCAGGCAGTAAGGTGAGCACCGAACTTACCGGGCAGATCCTGGCACTGATCTTCGAGAAGCCATCCACGCGCACGCGCGTCTCATTCGAGGTGGCAATGCGTGAGCTGGGTGGTGAGGTGCTCTCGCTCAATGCGAGTGAGCTCCAGTTGGGGCGCGGCGAACGGGTGCAGGAGACCGCGAAGGTGCTCTCGTCGTACGTGGACGCGGTGATGATCCGCGCATACCAGCACGCCACGGTAGAGGAGTTCGCGCAGTATGCTGCCATTCCGGTAATCAACGGTCTTACCGATTTCGAACATCCCTGTCAGATCATCGCGGATCTCATGACGATTCAGGAGTACAAGCAGCGATTACAGGGCGTGACTGTTGCGTGGTTCGGCGATGGTAATAACGTCTGCAACTCGCTCATCGGCGGTGCGGCGCTGGCCGGTATGGCGGTACGTGTTGCGTGCCCTGCGGGCTACGAACCCGCTGCTGCGATCGTCGAAAAGGCGCGGAGCATGGGCTGTGACGTGCGCCTCACCAGGAGCCCGGAAGAAGCTGCTACTGACGCTGATGTTTTATACACTGATGTCTGGGTCTCTATGGGCGACGAGGCCGAGCGCGAGCAGCGGTTACGAGATTTGAAGAATTACCAAGTGAACGAGGCGTTAGTAGCGCGAGCAAAGGCGGATGCTCTGGTAATGCACTGTATGCCCGTCCATATCGGCGAGGAGATGACCGAGGGGGTGTTGTATTCCGCGAACTCGGTGATCTTCGAAGAGGCTGAGAATCGGCTCCACGCGCAGAAAGCGCTCTTATCATATCTCTTTTCAGTGCAGGATTAAGAGCAGAACGCGCGCGTGTGATTCGCGAAGCCTCAGAATCCGTTCGCTCTTTGTGAATGCGAGCATAAGCGAGGCGTTGCAGTACGCGTGGTAGAGGCATTGAAAGATTTTTAAAACGCCCGCTCTCATTACACGTATACAGCGGGGAGAAAGAGAGACGATGGCCGAGCCGGAAATGGATGAGGAATTCCCGTTTGACATCAATCCGATGTACGAGGGCGAGCGGGTAAGGAAAGCAGGGATGTATGTTGAGTTGGGCGGACCAAACAGTCCGGGCTTTGAGCTTGTGCTTTTCGAGCCTGATCCCGAGAAGATCACGGACGGCAAGGTGACGCTCATTGGACCTGATCTGTCGGAAATGGAAGAAGGCGGGCAGTACCCGTACGCTATGATTTATCGGGTTTACGGCGAGCAGATCGAGAAAGATCTTGAACCGGTGATTGAGCGGCGGAACCACGAGTTTCAGGGCTATCTGCAGGGCTACATGCACCTCAACCAGCGCTCGGAAATCTGGGTCCGAATCAGCAAGGATGCCCTCAAGAAGGGGTTGAAATCGCTCAGTCAGATAGCAAAGGCGAGCATAACGCTCTTCAAGGCGGAACTGCCGTTCATCGAGAAGATGGAAGCCACGTACATCACCGACGAGGCCGAGGTGCTCAAGCGGCTGGAGGAGGCGAACAAGATCTATGAAGCGCGCGATCTCAGGGTACGGGACATCCACGATGAGGATGTGGACGAATTTTATCAGTGCACGCTCTGTCAATCGTTTGCGCCGACGAACGTCTGCGTGGTCTCTCCTGATCGAACCGCGCTCTGCGGTGCGATGAACTGGTTTGATTCGCGAGCGGCCGCTCGGGTTGATCCAGAAGGCCCGAATGCGCCCATACCCAAGGGTGCCTGCATTGATCCGATAGGCGGTGAGTATACGGGTGTCAATGAAGCTGCCGTGAAGCTATCCGGCGGCGAGTTCACTGCGATCAAGCTCCATTCGTTCCTCGAGCGGCCGCACACCAGTTGCGGGTGCTTTGAGGTCGCGGGTTTTTATATCCCTGAGGTTGACGGTATCGGCTGGGTGCACCGCGGCTCTCGCGTTGCGGATACCCCGATCGGGCTGCCGTTCTCTTCGATTGCGAGCTCAGTTGGCGGCGGCAAGCAGGTGGAGGGTTTCCTCGGCATTGGGATCCAATATTTCTACAGCCCTAAATTCATCCAGTACGATGGCGGCTGGCAGCGCGTGGTCTGGATGGCGTCCGATCTGAAGGAGCGCGTGAAGGATGCTATTCCCCCGGAGTTCTGGGACAAGATCGCGACCGAAGAGGACGTAAAGAACGTCAATGAACTACGCGACTTCTTACGTGATGTTGAGCATCCGGTGATGACCGGTGTGGTGCGCGCGGCCGACGGCGTCCAAATCACGAACGGCTGGGCCGCTCCTGCAGCGGTCGCGGCAGTGGCGGAGGCGGGAGTAGCAAGGGCTGCAGGAGCAGAACTACCGGGTGGGGCGTTATTGGCGGCAGAAACGCGATCGCCGGTTCCGCTTGCGCACCTACTGCAAGCAGGTGGCGGATCTCCAATGACCATTGTCCTCAAAGATGCGGATATCCGGATCGGCAAGATCATCATCAAGAAGCGAGAAGCAAGTAGCCGAGAAAGAGACTTATAGCAAAAGGCCTTTTTAAAGATTCTCGTGAGCAGCAGTTGAGGGGTGAGGACGATCACAGCTGATATAACCGGCCTCTTAGAGCAGTATCAAGAGCGTATAAACGCACGACTCACGCGGTTCTTCGATGCCAAAATCGAGGAAGCGTCCATTATCTCGAAGCACACTCGAGATGTGGTTGCGGGCGCGAAGGAGTACACCCTGCGCGGCGGCAAACGACTCAGACCGATCTTCTGTATCTACGGCTACAAGTGCCTGAGTGCGGAGAACGAAGGGGCGATCTTCGATGCGGCTATCTCGCTCGAGCTGATGCAGAGCTACCTTCTGATTCACGATGATATTATGGATGAGGATGAGCTGCGTCGCGGTAGAAGGACCTTTCATATACTCTGCAGGGAGCTTTGCGAGAGTCAATTCGGGCTAAACAAGGCACATAAATACGGTGAGAATATCGCGATCGTTGGGGGTGATTTACTGGAATCGTATGGTGCGGAGGTTTTAGCCACGTCTTCGTTTAAGAGCGAGTATGTTCAGAAGGCACTGGCGGCGTACGCGAAAATCGTGAAGAACGTCGGGTACGGGCAGATCCTGGATCTCACGGCGGAACGGAAGGGGAGCTTCAGCGAAGATGAGATCCTTACGATCCATCACTTGAAGACAGCGAGCTACACGATTGAAGGGCCGCTTCATATAGGCGCACTCCTTGCGGGCGCAACTGCTGCGGATTTGAAGTTACTCAGCGACTACGGCACCCCCCTGGGCCTGGCGTTCCAGATCCAGGACGATATTCTGGGTCTGTTCGGTTCAGAGCGGAAGACGGGCAAACCGGTCGGCTCTGATATCCGCGAGGGCAAGAAGACGCTCCTGATCCTGCACGCGCTGGAGCGGTGCAGCGAAGCTGAGAAAGCGGTTATCTTAACGGCGTTGGGCAACGAGGCGGTGACAAATGATACGATCGAAGTGGTTCGCGCGATCGTCAGGGCGACCGGCTCGCTCGATTATTCAAGGACGCTTGTACGGGAGTTAACCGAAAAGGCGGTTGCGACCATTTCAGAATCAATGTTCAGGGAAGAGGCGAAGGAGTTCCTGGTGAAGATCGCGGATTTCATTGGCAGACGGGAGTACTAACAGGGTTTTTCGGTAATTCGTGGTGGCGGGGTTCGGCCTTATTTGACGGGTATTCATTTATTTTTTCCGTGCGTGCCTAGGGCGTTTGAATCAAGCCAAAGTATATGCCGTGAGGACTTATACTATGTGAGTGAGTGAGGTGGTGCCAGGGATGCGGTTAGTAGTGGGCGTTACGGGCGCGAGCGGCGTTATATACGCAAAACGATTGCTGGAGGTACTGAACGATACGGGCGTGGAGGTCGATTTGATCGTTACCGAGCAGGCGGACTACCTGATCCACTATGAGCTTGGGCTCTCAATCGCGGACTTTGCGGCGCTCGCAACGACGCGGTGGGATATGGCGGACTTTGCGGCTGACATTGCCAGCGGCTCTCAGTCTCGTGAGGGTATGATCATCATTCCGTGCACGATGAACACGGTGGCGAAGATGGCGCACGGTATCGCGGACAATCTTCTCCTTCGCTGCAGCGACGTGATGCTGAAGGAGAACCGGAAGCTTATTATCGTCCCGCGGGAGACGCCGCTGCACGAGACGCATCTTGAAAATCTACTCAGGCTGAGGCGAATGGGCGTCACGATTATTCCGCCCATAACCGCGTTTTACCACCATCCAACTTCGATCCTCGAGGTGGTAGATTATATCATCGCCAAGATCCTCGACCAATTCGCCATTCCCCATCAACTGATCGAGCGGTGGCAGAAGCCAGAAGGAGATAGCGCAGATGCTGAATCACGCTGACCAGCATGGTTTACTCTTTGTCAAATGGGGCGGTTCGCTCATTACGGAAAAGAACACGCCTTTCACCCTCAACTATGGGGTGCTCACGCGGCTCGTGAAGGAGCTTAAGGAAGCGCTTGAGGCCGATACTCAGTTGCACGTATTGATCGGGCACGGCGGTGGCTCGTTCCCGCATCCCGTTGCGCAGAGCTACAGGACCGGGGAGGGCTTCATCCAGGATACCAGCGTACGCGGGTTCGCGTTATGCCAGAACGCCGCATCAACCTTAAATCGGCTCATTGTGGACCTCATGACGGATTACGCGATTAACGCGATCTCCATTCAACCGTCTGCATGCTGCATCACAACGAATGGTGAGATCACCGAGTTCTTCGCCAAGCCGCTCGAGCTGGCGCTCGAGCATGGTCTTGTCCCGGTCATCTTTGGTGACTGCGTCTTTGATACCGCGCGGGGTTGTGCAATAGTGAGCACGGAGCAGCTCTTCCTGCACTTAAGTGCTCGGCTCCAACCGGCACGCGTACTGATTCTTGGCCTGGTGAATGGTGTTTATACCGCCGATCCGCACAAAGACGAGACTGCGCGAATCATACCGGAAATCGAGCTTGAGCAGCTCGCGGATATCGAGGGGTACCTGAGCGGCTCGTATTCCGTGGATGTAACCGGCGGGATGGCGAGTAAAGTCAAGGAACTCGCCAGGATCGCGAAGCGTGGTATTGAGTGTGAGATCCTGAGCGGAGCGTCAGGCAACCTGAAGCGGGCGTTAGCAGGGCAGCGCGGCATTGGAACCCGAATTAAACCGGTACACGGCGGCGCATAGAAAAGCTATAAACGAGGAGCACCAAGAGGGAGTTACGGGAAATGGAGAAGAAGCTAACGCTTTCTGATTTAATAGGGTTATTGAGCGAATACGATATTCTGGAGTTAGAGGAAGTCAAGATCCGTGGCGATATTGAACTCGAATTTGGCGGTACACGAGGCGTTGTCCTTCCTCCTGTATTAGATCAGGCGTTACGAGCGGCGCTCGCCGGGGCGGCTGTAGCGCCAGAGGTGGTAAAACCGGTAGAATACCGGCCGGTGACCTTCGAAGCACGGCAAACCGAATGGCCCGGAAAGATA
The DNA here is from genome assembly GCA_016928455.1 of Methanomicrobia archaeon. GTDB lineage: Archaea > Halobacteriota > Syntropharchaeia > Alkanophagales > Methanospirareceae > JACGMN01. The sequence continues at coordinate 11,315 of JAFGKP010000079.1, read as the reverse complement.
GAGGAAGTCACGCTCGGTGCCACTGCGGCAGACGGTGGTACGCGCGCCTCCACGATAACGATTGGCGGCGAGCAAGCTTTACCGTTCTATAATTTCGACGCGCCCATGCCGCATCCGCCTACTATCTCCCTTGATTGTTTTGATATGCCCATTCCCCTCGCGAAAGCGGTAAAGTCTTATTATGCGGAGGTCATGGAAGATCCCGGCGAATGGGCGAGGAAGAACGTCCGGGAGTTCGGGGCAGATATGGTTACTATCCATCTAATCAGTACGGATCCGATGCTTGGTGATACCCCGGCACGAGCGGCGGCAAAGACCGTTGAAAAGGTCTTACAGGCAGTGAAGGTGCCCTTGATCATCGGTGGCTCGGGCAATCCAGAAAAGGACCCGGAGGTGCTCGAGGCGGCGGCTGCTGCTGCGGCTGGTGAAAGATGTCTCATCGCCTCCGCGAACCTGAATATGGATTACGAGCGGATAGCAAAGGCTGCCGTTACGTATGGACACGCGGTACTCTCGTGGACGCAGCTCGATATTAACGCGCAGAAGACCTTGAACCGGTATCTGTTCAAGCTCGGGGTACCACGGGAGGATATTGTCCTTGATCCCACGACCGCAGCGCTCGGCTATGGCCTGGATTATGCGTTCACCAATATAGAGCGGATGAGAATTGCGGCGTTAAAGGGCGATGCCGATCTGGCCTTTCCCATTTCCTGCGGCATCACAAACGCCTGGGGCGCGCGCGAGGCGTGGATGAAAGAATCGCCAATCAAAGAGGATTCAGATTGGGGTCCACCAGCATACCGGGGTCCAATGTATGAGCTCATAACGGGCTTAACGCTCGGACTCGCGGGTGGCGAGTTGTTCATGATGATGCATCCGAAAGCCGCAGCGGGATTCAAGCGCATGACGCAGCTGCTGTCCGGAGCACCGGAAGGGCCGGTGGCACCGAAGGAGATCTCGCTCGAGGATTGGGTTACGTGGGCGGGAGGTACAGGCAAGCGATGAAGCTAAAGAGCCCGATGGCGATCTGGAAGTATCTCCCGGGGACAAACTGCGGTGAATGTGGCGAGAAGACCTGTTTGGCGTTTGCGGCACTGTTGAAAGAGCGAAGCAGGGATTTAGCGGCTTGTAAACCACTCTTTGCAGATGCGCAGTACGCAGAGAAGGCAAGGCAGCTGGCAGACCTGTTAGCGCCAGAGATTCGCGCAGTCACGATCGGCACAGGCTCGAAAGCGGTGCAAATAGGCGGCGAGGATGTGCTGCATCGGCATGAACTTACCTTCTTCAATCGCACTGCGTTGGCGTTTGATGTCTGGGATACGCTGGACGAGGCTGCGTTGAGAGAGCGTGTACGGCTTATAGCGGATTGGCGGAAATTTTACGTTGGCGATTTCCTTATGGTTGACGCGATCGCAATTCGCGCCGTATCCGGCGAAGCGCAAACGTTTGCAACCTGCGTGAAGCGGGTGGCAGAGGAGACAGACTTACCGCTTATGCTCTGCTCTCTCGATCCAGTTGTTCTGGAAGCGGGGTTGGAGCTAGTAGCTGATCGTGCTCCCGTGCTCTACGCAGCGACGCAAGCCAACTGGCAGGCTGTTCTGAGCCTGGCGAAGCGCTATAACGTTCCTGTGACGGTGTTTTCACCGGATCTCGACGAGCTCGCCAGTCTCGCAGCGACGTTCGCATCGGCAGGCCTCAAGGATCTCGTTCTGGATCCCGGCATGTTCCCCACGGGCGACGGGCTCGCAGCAAGCGTTGCTAACTTCGTACGAATTCGACGTGCGGGGATCGAGGATGGTAATGACGACGTTGCTTATCCGTTACTGGCCGTGCCGATGACCGCCTGGCTGATCTCTGAGCACGATGATGCGCTAGCAGCTTCTTACTGGGAAGCTATGCTCGCGACCATCGGCATCATCAAATACGCGGATATCATGATATTGCACTCAATCGAGCCGCATTCGTTGATCCCTGTGCGTACGCTCGCGGCAAACATCTACACTGATCCTCGACGCCCGGTAAGTGTCGAGCCCGGGTTGCGCCCGATCGGGGCACCGACGCCTGATTCGCCACTCTTCATCACGACGAATTTCGCGCTGACTTACTACACGGTCGAGAGCGATCTCTCGTCCAACAAAATCGATGCATTTTTGATGGTTGCGGACACAGATGGTATCGGTGTGGAAGCATCAGTGGCAGGTGGTCAGCTCACGGCGGAAAAGATACAGGAGACGCTGGAGCTCAGCGAAGCGGAATCTAAGGTAACGCATCGGACCCTGGTGATTCCCGGACTTGCGGCCCGACTCTCGGGCGAGACCGAAGATCTCACGGGCTGGCGCGTGCTGGTCGGCCCACGAGACAGTGGCCGAATACCCGGGTGGATGGAAGAGCACTGGCCTCCGGAATCGTCGTTAACATGACCTGGGCTGTGTGGATAACGGGCCTTCCTGGCAGCGGCAAGACGGCGGTTGCGCAGCGAACACGAAGCGTTTTGGAGGCGCGCGGCATCAGCGGGGTAACGGTGCTCGAGCTCGACGAGATTCGGAAGTTCATCACGCCGAACCCGGCGTATTCGGAGGAAGAACGAGAGATCGTCTACGCCGCGCTGGTCTATATGGCGAAGCTCCTTGTTGACTCGGGCACGCCGGTGATCATTGATGCGACGGCGAATCGCAGACGATATCGTGACCGTGCGCGAGCGGTCATTCAGAAGTTCGCGGAGGTGTACATCGCCTGCCCGCTGGAGACCTGCATGGCACGAGAACGGGTGAGAAAAGCGGAACACGCACCTTCGGGTATTTATCGTAAGGCTGAGGAGGAAGAAGCGACAGTGCCTGGCGTGAACGTGCCGTACGAGACGCCGCTGCAGCCCGAGGTGGTCGTGGACAGCGAGCGTATGAGTGTTGCGGAGAGCGCGGCGAAGGTGGTGGGGTTTCTCATCGAGCGTTTTATCTCGGGGTGAGATAACGGCAGTTCCTGTGGAGTAGCGTCTAGCGTTGCTCGCTCGAGTCGTCATTCACCTAAATCAGGATTTCAGCATATCTGGTCAACGGCCTGGCGGACTGAAGCAATCATTCACGCTCCAGTAAGCGGCTATTTTGCCACTGCCGCGGGTCATGTTTGCGGTAATCCAGTTACACACACACATCTCCCTGTTCTGCCAGCTACGTAAGCTCGTTTGCAGGTGATCTGGCCGTTCGTTATCGCTATAAACGGATGAGGAGCTCAGTGAGCAGAGCGGAATCAGAGCTGGGTGAAGGAATAAAAATAAAAGGTAAAAAAAAACGTGAATTGGTAATGAACCGATGCTCTGGTCGGAGCGACCAGATTTAGAGCGACTTCTTAATCTCGTCGATAACCGTCTTGACTTTCCCGGTCGTCTTGTAGATTCGAATCGCTTTTCCCTTCGACTTCGGCTGTTCCGATATCTCGTACTTGCTCGTCAGGAATCCGTGCTCCTCGAGCGTATCGAGATGGTAGGAGATAAGCCGTCGTTCCGAGCCCATCTCTTTACTTATCGCGTTAATGTGCAACGGGTTCTCAGAGAGTAGCTCTACAATCCTGTACCGTATGGGATGTAAGAGCACATGCGCTTCTTTCACTAATGTGTCGTCCATTTTCATCATGACTACTTTTTAGCAAAGCGAGTATATAAATATCCAAACTAAATGCTATATAAATATATAAAATGTTATCTAGTGCGTAACTAAATCCGCATCGGCACCACCTACGTGGAAAGTCAGTTAAAGGCGTGGGCACATTGTATAAGAACCTGAAGTGCTTCAACGACGACGCGAACGCGTTTACGGACGGTAAAAAGGCGGACAAACTCCGGGAGCGTTAAACCATGGGCCTCAAGGACTACAAAGAGAAACGTGATTTCAGGAAAACGAAGGAGCCATCGGGAGAGCAAGATGGCGGAAGAGCGAATCTATTCGTCATTCAGAAACACGACGCCCGCAACCTGCATTACGACTTCAGAATCAGCGTGGACGGCGTACTGGTGTCCTGGGCGGTTCCCAAGGGCCCTTCAACCGATCCGAGTGAGAAACGGCTTGCGATAAGGACGGAGGACCACCCCCTGAGCTATGCTGACTTCGAGGGGGTTATCCCGGAAGGCGAGTACGGGGCTGGCACCGTCATGATCTGGGTCAGGGGAGCGTACGAGAACCTTAACGAAGACGAGCGTGTTGCTGAAGGGCTCAAGAAAGGCCACATCAAGATTAACCTGCAGGGCGAGAAACTGACGGGTGGCTACGCCCTCACGGAGACGAACAAGGAAAAGCACTGGTGGATATTGGTCAAAACCCGGGATGATGCCGTCGACACTCGCAGAAACCCGACCAGCACCGAACCCAGGTCCGTGTTATCCGGGAGGACGCTGGCGGAGATAAAGAAGGAGGAAAAGGAGGACGAATAATGTCCCTTGTCCGTTTTGCACGACAGCGGGGAGATATACTGAAGCCATACGGTCAGATCGACGTCCTCCTGCTCTACGCCATAGTGGCGGCTAAAATAGGTCCTTACCTTGAAGGACGAGAACTTGCGAGCAGGATATGGCTTCCCAAGAAGGGAGGGGGGCGCCCATACATCATAAAGCGCGGCTCCAAGGACGAGCCACTTTCTGCTAACGAGCTGGTGGAAGCGGTGACCCCCGAGTTCCTCAAGATACGGGCGGACGAGGAAAAGCTGTCCCGGGCCGAAGAGGATTTAACACCGGTTCAGCGTAAGGTGTGGCGTTATTTCGTTCCCCGCAAGCTCATCAACTTCTTTTACGCTACGAACACGGAAGACCTGTCAGGCAGTATAGACCGGGTATTCCTCGACCTTGACCGCGGACCGGGTATCACCGCAGCACAAGCTCATGCGGCCACTACCCTGTTACTGGAGCTCATTCGGAGCGAGGACGAACTTATGGATTTGACCGGCGGCAAACGACCGTTCACTTACTGGACGGGAAACTCGTTCCATGTCATACTGTTGCTCAAAGACGCACAGCCGCACAGCTTCTACGACGAGCAATTCAAATACCGTAAGAGCGACCCGGAGGGTTCGTTTACCGGCCGCTGGGCGAAGCAGATTAATGACCGCGTGGACTTTGAGGTCGCGGGAGGTCACGAGAAAAAGATGCACCGGCTGAACATCGATCCCTCACAAACACCACCCGGGAAATTATGCCGGGTGCCGCTTGGATCCGTTCACGTCAGCGACCCTGAAACCATTGACGGGTTCTCGATTCCCGTGACCAACCGCATGCTCAAGCGAAATAACCTTACGGAGATGCTCATTAACCTGCAAGCCACAGATATCCTGTCAGAGATTAACAAACTCGCCGCGAGGGTACCGGAACCGGGTTAACGAGGCATTGGATTTCTGCCACTTCAGTGCTAATTCACTTGTCGCCACATGCGGACGTAAAGGACTTGCCGGGTAGCCAGGACACGTAAAAATCTGACTGTGAAAACGGGAATCGATATGCACTACTACCAAAACGGAGCAAAAAAAAGCGGAAATAAAAAAAAGAGAGAGGGAGCTAAAAAATTAATCCCTCTTCCTCACAATTGCCAGTACGAGAATTGCGCTTAGTAGTCCAATCAGCGAGAATACACCAAGTGTACCGAATGCTGGAACGGGGGCTACACCACCGCACTCCGGGCATTGCTGGAATGGGGTTGGCAACCATGGGTCGAAGTCTACATTGTCACTTACCGTGTCACCCGATCCCGGGGAATGGGAAGGCCCACTTGAATGACCCCACCAGTTGTTGATGGCGTCAAGATTCGCTTCAGTGTTATCATTTAGTATACCGTATTCGTTATTGCCCGCTATGTTGTTGCAATACGCCTTCACACTGGGGTCTACGCCGCAGCATGAAGTACACTTATCAGGACATTCAATCACATGTATACCATAGTCGTATCCGGTAATAGTATTGTGCGTAATCATGAGATTTGTCGGCGCATAAGAGCAAAAAGCGATAGCTTCAGTCATGTCGCTGCCCGAGAAGGTGTTCCATGCTATCAAGATGTCACAACCCAGTATGCCTATGCAACCATAGTCGACATGATTAAATGTATTCTGGCTCACTGTAATATGACTGGCGTCTTCGAAATAGACACCTTGATGACAATCGCAGAATTCGTTGTCTAGTATTTCCCACCACTCAACGTTGGAACCACTGGTGAAACCTATTCCCCACCCAGGAAAGCCTTCTATTTTGTTATCTCTGATAATGCCAGGATTCGCTTCGGTGCCATCTGCGGTGCTATATAACCTAATACCCGCCGTAGCGCTAGTTGGTGCAGGTTTGATAGTGAATCCCTGAATTGTCACAGCCGAGCGAACTTTTATCATTTGACCCGAAACGCCCTCTATTGTGGTAACGTCCTTACCCGCACCGATTAATTGCAAGCCATTCTTGCCGGCTTGGATGTTGATGTTCTCAGTATAGGTGCCAGCTGCCACGTAGATAGTATCGGACCCGCTCGAGGCGTCAACTGCATCCTGAATGGTCGGATAGGTAACGGATGGGACATCCCGATCCGTCGCTAAACATCCCGGTACTGCCCCGAGCAGGAATATCGCGGAAATAAGGGTAATTATCAGAATATTCGTCTTCATCTCTCTTCTTTTCACCTCCTAAGTTCTTCCGAACCAAGCTATTTTGCTATATTTTGATGGGTAGGTGTCAGTATATAAAGCTTGCGATAACATTTTTTCCGTCAACGCTGCAGCAGCGAACGAAGACCCACTCACACGCGTTTCGCCCGCTTCTGATCGCGTAGCGGCACGAAATACCGCTCGCCAGTTTCCACGTCAATGCCTTCGAGCCCCTCGTCCGGCACGATCCTTTCCACCGCTATGCGCTTGCCCGCAAGCTCAAGGACGTCGCCCTCGGTGTACCCGGGCAGCCGCACGAGGAAGGTCACCCGGTAGAGCTCCCGGCCACCTCTGCGGCCGTACAGTTTCTGGCTCTCAGCGTACGTGCCGCCCATGTGCTTCACAATCGCCTTCGCCATCCTGCGACCGACTTCTGCGCTGCTCACGTACAGGTCCAGTCCCTCCTTCAGGAGCTGCTGCTTCGAGACGAACTCCTCCTTCCCTAACGCACCATAGGCGAGCGCTGCTGCTGCTTCCAGTTCATCCTCGTTCGGTGTCCGCCAATCTGCGCGGATCTGCACAATCGCGGCATAATAGCCGCCGGCGATCCTGCTGCACTGCACACAGATCGCGCGCCGCACCAGCAGACTGAATTCGGCGCTCTCCACTACGGGCACGCCCTTTATCTCAGCTTTTACCCGCAGGAACACGTGTGCGCTCCGCGCGCCTTCGTCACGCTCTATACGCAATTCCATGAGCCCGACCGGGCACTCAGGACCGTACGTCTTGCTGATCGCTCGTCGTACCGCATCCTCGACCACGACTTCGAGCTCGGTGCGCTCATTGCCCTTGAAGAAACTGCCACAATGCTGGCACACGCTCACGCTCGCATGCACATCTTCCGCGATGCGGTCTGGGTCCAGCAGCGAGAGCCCCGCGCGGAAGCAGGACTCACAGAGGTTATCGTAGAAGGTCTCGGTCTCTCTACCGCATTGTGGGCAGAATGACCGCCATCTCGATCTCTTATCGTGCTCGGTCATTGATCCTTCATGCAGGTGCGTTTAAAGCCAGGAAGCTTGCGACACCAGTAAAACTATAAAGGGCGTTACTCTTTATGTACACCATGCAGGACAGGGCCATGGACGAGGAGCGCGAGTACGCAACCGTGGGACTCAAAGCGGGTCTGGAGATCCATCAACAGCTCGATACGCGGACAAAACTCTTCTGCAACTGTCCCACGCGATTGCGGGATAAGAAGGACGCGACGCTCGCCTTTCTGCGGTACCTCCGTGCCTCGAAGAGCGAGATGGGCGAGGTGGACGAAGCGGCGCGCGAAGAGGCGAGCATCAGCCGGCTGTTCCTGTACAAAAGCTATGATAGCACCTGTTTGGTAGAGAACGACGAGGAGCCGCCGCGAGAATTGAATCAGGAGGCGGTTGACATCTCGTTAGAGGTCGCGCTGCTCCTGAACATGACGCCGGTGGATGAGATCCACACGATGCGGAAGATCGTGATCGACGGCTCGAACACCTGTGGCTTCCAGCGCACCGCGCTCATCGCGACTGATGGCTGGCTTGATACTGCTGAAGGGACCGTGCGGGTCGATTCGCTCTGTCTGGAGGAGGATGCGGCGCAGAAGATCGAGACTGAGGGCACGGCCGTGGGGTATTCCCTCGACCGCCTGGGCATTCCGCTCGTCGAGATCGGCACCGCACCGGACATCAGGACGCCGGAGCAGGCGGTGCACGTCGCCGAGCAGCTCGGTATGATCCTCCGGTCCACCGGCAGGGTGAAACGCGGCCTGGGCACGATCCGTCAGGATATCAACATCTCCATCGCAGCCGGCGCGCGCGTGGAGATCAAGGGCGTGCAGGAATTGCGTTTGATCGGCGAGATTGTGCGGCATGAAATCCAGCGGCAGGTGAAGCTGCTCGAGCTGCGTGAGGCGCTGAAACGGCGGGATGCACGGGTCGAGCATCAGCTTCTCGATTTATCATACGTATTTGAAGGTACCGCTTCGCGGGTGATCAAGAACGCGGGCGGACAGGTCTTTGGTGTCTGTTTACGCGGTTTTGCTGGCGCGCTGGGCACTGAGCTCCAACCGGGTCGGCGGTTTGGCACGGAATTGGCGGATTTCGCACGGAAGTATGGCGCGGGCCTGATGCACACCGATGAGCTGCCCGCCTACGGCATTACGGACGCTGAAGTAGCAGCACTGCGGCTCGCGTTTGAAGCTGCGGAGGCGGACTGTGTGGTGCTCGTTGCGGCACCGGCGGTGCGTGCGAAGCAGGCGTTGCAGGCCGTGCTGCAGCGGGCTGAGGTCGCGTTGCGCGCTATACCGCTGGAGACGAGACGCGCACTGCCGAACGGCACCAGCGCGTATATGCGACCGCTTCCGGGCGCTGCGCGGATGTATCCGGAGACGGACGTGCCGCCGGTAGTGCTTGAGCCGGAGCGGCTGAACTTCATCGCCACGCATCTACCCGAGACCGTTGAGCATCGCAAGGCGCGTTATATGGCACGCTTTCGCTTGAACGATGAGCTCGCCGATAAGATCGCACGCAGCATGCAGTTTCCGCTCTTCGAGCAGATCATGGACGTCTACGAGCAGGTGCCCGTGACCCTCGTGGTCAGAACGCTCACGGACATGCTTACCGAGCAGGCGCAGGCGGGAGTGGATGTATCCTCGCTGGAGGATCAGCATTTTATGGCGATCTTCAGAGCGCTCGCTGAGGATGCATTCGCGAAAGAGGCAGTACCCGAGCTCGTGAATTATCTCGCGCGCGAGCCTGACGCGAGTGTTGCGCAGGCGATCGAAGCGCTCGGACTGAGCACCAGTACCGTGGAGGTCGAAACGGTGATCGCGGAGATCGTGGCTGCGAAACGAGCGTTCATCCAGGAGAAGGGAGAACGCGCCGTGGGGCCGCTGATGGGCGTGGTGATGCAAGAGCTCAGGGGCAAGGTGGATGGCCGTACGCTCAACAAGCTACTGACCACGAAGGTGAAAGAAGTCCTGGAACAGGGTTGACGGAGGGCGCTATCTACGTTCTCTGAAGCTCTACGCTCATACGTGATGGTAACGGCCCGCTCTTCAGCGCAGGGATAATGAAAGAAGGATACTTAAGAGCGCGTACCCGTTATTGAAACATGCTACTTAGTCCCTGCCGGTGGTTATTCAGGGACTTCGAGCTAACTGATGGGATGAGCGAAGAGATAGCAATCGAGACCAAGGAGCTGTACCGGGGCAAGGTCGTGCACCTGCAAGTAACGACCGTCTCGTTACCGGACGGCCGGCGCAAGACGCGCGAGATCCTCGTGCACCCCGGTGCCGCTGCTGTCGTTCCCCTGCTGGATGATCGGATCATGTTGATAGAGCAGTATCGCGCGGCCGTCGGCCGTAAGACGTGGGAGATACCCGCGGGGACGCTCGAGGTGGGCGAATCGCCGGAGGCCTGTGCCCAGCGTGAGCTCACGGAGGAGACTGGCTTTCAGGCTGAGAACTGGTCGCACGTAACTGCGTATTACCCCTCGCCTGGATACACGACCGAGGTTATTCACGTTTTCCGTGCGAGCGGATTGCGGAAGGTGCGTGAGGTCGCCCCTGAATTCCCGGTACAGTTCATAACGGTGACTGAGCTACAGGAGCGGATCAGAGCGGGCGAGATCATGGATAGCAAGACGATAATAGGAGTGCTCCTGGCACTATGACCCAAAAGATCTGCGTCTTGCGCATAGAAGGCACGAACTGTGAGTATGAGACGTATCTCTCTTTTATCCGACTCGGTGCGGCCGCGGAGATCGTGCATCTGAAGCAGCTGATCGGCGCGGTACAGCTGCAGGACCAGCGGCACTTACAGGATTATGGTGCGCTGGTGATCCCCGGCGGCTTTTCATCCGGTGATTACATCCGTGCCGGTGCGATCCTGGCGGCTCGGATAAAAGGTGCGTTAGGCGCGGAGATAACGGAGTTCATTGCAGCGGAGAAACCAATTCTGGGCATCTGTAACGGTTTCCAGGTGCTTGTGGAGATGGGGCTGCTGCCCGGATTCGGCATGCCCGAAGGAGGAGAAGAGGCCGTGCAGCAGGCAGCACTGACGACCAACGATTCCGGACGGTTCGAGTGCCGGCCGACCTTGATCAAGCATGAGAACGGTGGCAGCTGCGTCTTCACGCGTGGTATCGAACGGGGCGGTATCCTGAAGATACCGTGCGCGCACGCGGAGGGCAAATTCTTCATTGATGAGCACCGGCGGGCGGACTATCTGCAGCGGCTCGAAGAGCACGACCAGATCGTCTTCCGCTATGTGGATCCTGCGGGAGACTACGCCGGCTATCCCTGGAATCCGAACGGCTCGCTCGCGAATATCGCGGGTATCTGTAACCCCGCAGGAACGATTCTGGGCTTGATGCCGCACCCTGAACGAGCGTTTTACGCCTTTATGGATGCTGAATGGCCTCGAGCCGCGCAGGTGCGGACTCCCGCCATGGTTACGGGAGGAGGCACGCAGGCGTACGGAGACGGCCAGAAAATCTTTGCTTCGATCTTGAAGTATCTCCGGAGCAGGGGGTAGCACTGAAGTTTAACGGAAGGTTTTTATTTCTGTAGCTTCTACTAAAAGCGACGACACAAGGAGCGTGAGCAGAACTGGCGAAGAAAAGAATTAAAGATAAGTGGAAAGCGAAGGAGTGGTACTCGGTGCTCGCACCGAAGATGT
>JAFGKP010000078.1 GCA_016928455.1 Methanomicrobia archaeon | reverse complement strand
GAGATGCTTCCGGATTCGCAGCGCTTTCCGCATCAAGTTCTGGATATCCTCTGGAAGCTTACTCGCGCGCTCCTGCTCCCTCAAAATGCTCGTTATCTTCTTGCCTGTCACCAGCCGGACGCTGGGCACGCTAAAGCTGTCCCGCAATCGAATGCCAATCTCGCTCGACGAGAGTCCCTGATTGCGGAGCTCGACCACCTTGCTCTCAACTTCTTCCGAACTCGGCTCGACCCAATCGGGTGCCACCTGCTTGAGTCGCATGCTGAACGGTCGCTTCGAGCCCGATCTTCCTCGCCTCCGCGCGTATATCCGTGCCATGTTCTCTTACTCTCTGAAAGCCTCTGCCTGGCTTCGCTTAGTTTACTTTACTCTACCTCGTATATAAATATTTCACGAGGCTGCGTACCATTAGCGGGAGGAGCTGAGGATTCCGTATCAGCCCGCGCAGGGCGAGCGAAGGATAATCCATATCGCCCTTCGCTTGTATCCGCTCGAGGAGCTCGCTTTTCGAGATCGTTCGTATGAGTGTATCGTAATCCGTGTCATTCATTGCGCATCGTAATCGGTGCACCATAAGGCCAAACGCAATTTCCCGCTTAAGTTCACGACGCCAGCGGCGCTCGTATTCGTGCAATACCAGCATATCACCCGTCAAGCATGCTTGGGCCGCCTGCTCACCCGCCAACTTCCCGCAGCGTAGTCCGTAATAGACGCCGCCGCCGGTGATCGGCTTTATCTGGGCCGCGGCATCGCCAACAAGTAGTACGCCCGAGCCGTGCGTGACGTGCGCCGTCTTTCCGCTCATACAGCCATTCATCGGCAGCGGGATAGCGCCAGCGGAACGATGAACTATCTCACCACCGAATTTCTGTGCCAGTACGTGATGCTCTGCCAGGTTCCGCTTCAAGAACGCTAACGGACTGGCCTGCGAGGAGCATCGCCGGTCAATGCAAAGCCCGATGCGTGCACGCTGCCGGTTACCGAGCGGAATAGCCCAGGCAAAGAAGCCTGGTGCAACCCCGTTACCCACAAAAATCTCCGCATAATCTGATTCTGCTTCGTAGTCGCCCTCAATTTGCGTGCAACTCAGGCAGCGCTGTGTTGCCCTGAGCCCCACCGATCGTGCCACGGTGCTCCGCACGCCATCTGCCCCGACCACCACGCGCGCGGTTATCTTCTGTGTGACATGTGGCGATTCTGTGGCAACCATAAGCACGCATCCCGCGTCTCCAGTTCGAACCGTTTTCACTTTGCATCTCAGCATGAGCTCCACACCGGTCTTCACTGCCGCCTTCGCCAATTCCTGGTCAAAGAGGTCGCGCCGTACCGCGAACGCGCGTTGCGTCTGCGATTCGAGCAGTAACTGATGGGCGGGTGAGTATACGACCGCGCCTTTGATCTCCCGGCTGACGCACCGTTCAGGATGTTGTAATTCGCTCTCAGCCAATGCCCGCGTGCTGAGCAGCCCGGCACAGTGAACGGGCTCACCGATGGTCCCGTGCTCCTCGAGCAGCAGCGTAGACACACCAGCCTTTGCCGCGTATCTCGCCGCCATGCAGCCTGCGGGACCACCGCCGACTACTACAACATCGTACGTGCATCTCTCCATGCCGATCTCCGATTCTTTTAACCCGGAGTCGTTTCTGGGTTAGACTCCCACTCCGGGTGCGCATTGCCATGTGTGCCGTTTAAGCTTTTAAGCGAGAAAGCGAAAAAGGTTATAGGAGCAGATTACCGTAAGAAGGTAACCTGCACACGCAAGAGCGAAACGTGAGCTAAAAATGAAGAAGGCAACTGAGCTATCCACGCAGCCGCGAAAACAGCGTAAGGTACGATTCAATGCACCCCTCCATACGCGCCACAAGTTTCTGAGCGCGCCGCTGTCCGCAGAGCTTCAGGGCAAATACGGGCGGAGAAATATCCCGGTGCGAAAGGGAGATACGGTGCGCCTGATGCGCGGTGACGACAGGGGCAAAGAAGGCAAGGTTCGATCTGTTAGCTTGAAAAAGGGGCTGCTCACGATGGAAGGCGTTGTGGTGGCGCGTTCTGATTTGTCTGAGGTCCCCCGGCCGGTCCATCCATCGAATATCGTAATCACGAAGTTAGAATTGAAGGACAAGCTCCGCGAACTCGCCTTGAAGCGGCAGGGCTAACGGAAGGAAGCAGGTAACAGAAATTCGCTTCGCTTCACAGGGCTACGATTCAATTACTACCTCTTTATGGAGTGCGAGCATTCGCTTGATAGAGGGGTGGGATTCTCCTAATGCCGTCTTGAAATCCGCGATCGCCACGTCTATGCTCCTTCTCTTCCAGCCGGCGATTAAATTATCAGCATGGGCAACGATCTTCTCCTCCAGTGTCTCCGGGAGAAGATCACGAGGCGGCAAGCCCACCATCTCGGCTTCCGCTGCCGTCAGTCCGGCGCCGATATGCCGCTCAATAATACGCACAATCGTTTCATCCAGACCTAATGCACGCGCCATCGCGCCACCCACGACCCCGTGATCGATACCGTGCGAGCGCGCTCTGCCAAGATCATGGAGCAATGCGCCCTTGAATATCAAAGGCTCGTCCACCGACTCAGAATGACGATGCGCGAACTCCAGCGCGAGGTCAGCAACGGCATTACAATGCCTGATCACGTCTTCGTCGCAGCCAGCCGCTCGGAGTATCCGGTTGCACGCGAGTCTTAGTTCCTCTTTACTCGCCGCTTCCACTTCTTTAACTCGTTGATCTGCTGCTCTATCCCTTTCACGATATCGCTATTATCGAAATATTCGAAATTCGCTTCGCATTCCTCGCACCAGAAGTCCTTCTCCGCTGCCTCTTCAAATAAGACACGCTGACACTGGCACCGATAAAACTCGCCATTCTGCTCGTAGTTAAGGTTCTTCTCCAACCGCGCCAGCTCGCCGTCTGCTTCCTCCTCCATCATCCGCTTGATATTCTGGTGATTGAAGCGCCACCAATAGGTAATCCAGCCGGTATTATCATCGCGCTCAGTCCGGTACTCAGCTATCCTGCTCTCATACAACTGGTACAGAATCTTACGTACCGAAGTGAGTTTCGTCTCGCTGAGCTTGGCGATTTCCTCATCTGTGATCTCCTCCTCCGGGATAGTCTCCAGGATCCTCAAGCCGTCTTCGCCAATTATTCTCCCGAAGTATTCCCTCACTAAAGGATTATCTGCCGCCAACATGATGCTCGATCTCCACTAGGTATCTATACACCTTGAGAGAAGATTAACCTTACTGCTCTTGTTCCAACCGCTTCAAATGAGCGCGAATACCGGCCGAGCTGACCATTCGACGTGCTTCGCGCAGCAAGACCGCCCGTGCAGGAGGGCTTCGCGTGGTTTTTAGCTTCCCGCGTGCACGGTCGAGTCCTGCTGTCGCGTGCTTATCCCTCGATTACCAGAAACTTCTCGCGTATCTCCTGCCCTTTCTCGATGCCGATCGCGATCATCGCTTCGATCTGCTCTTGCTTCAGACCGCCGTTGCCGCTCTTCTGTAACCCTGAGAGCGTACCATCGGCGTTCGAGATTACGGTGAGCTTGCTCGATGCTGCATTCTCCTCATACAGACATGGATCAACCAGGAAATTTCCGCCGACGTCTATGATGCTTACGGCGATCGGTGTTTCACGCGGCGAGAGCATATCATCTCCGGTCAAGCCGTAACGCTCGGTCGGAATGCGGAGCTGCAAGAGCGAAGCAATCGCACCCAACGCAGCTGCGTCGATGAGGTTCCCGTCGTTATCAAGGATATGGATATCGATAAAGGTCATCCAGACCTTCACGCCTGGTTCAATACACAGTTTCTCCAAATCGAGCGCTTCTGAGCCTCGAATTCCTCGATCCACTAACCGAGCAAGCTCGATACTGTTCTCGTCCGGTGGTCCCGGCTCGAAGTCGGGCGACGCGCCCGGTCGGAGTTCCGCGTTCGTCATAATGACTCCCAGATTCGGGGTGTCCGGGAATGGCTCTCCCGGCTCGACTTTCACGCCCACCAGGACTGCGGTGTCGCCGATCCTCACCAGCGCTGATCCTTCTGCCTTATCGATCGCATCGCGCTCCACAACAATCTCACGGTAATCCTGAAATCCCCGACCGTCGATCCGCTTCCCGCTATCGATCAAATCATACACGTAATCCTTCCGGAGATCTTCCATAACCTCAAATCCCATTGTTATTCCTCACCTAGCTCCACACTCTCAGTATATTTATCGAGCAATGCCGCTCGCTGCAATTCGTAGATCTGATGACAGCCCTGCTTTGCCAGTTCCATACCGCGTTTGAATTCGTCCTCCGTGAACCGGCCATCCATTTGGATCATGGTGAGCGTATCCGTTCGTGCGACCATCGCGATCGGCATGTCAGCCTGGCCGAAATTGTCCTCCTTCGCGCTCAAATCGAGCACTACCTCGCCGTCGATCTTGCCCACAGCGACTGAGGAGACGAGATCACGCATCGGTATGCCTGCAGCAGCGAGTGCGACCGAAGCGGCATTTAAGCCCGCCGTCCTCGTTCCTGCATCCGATTGGAGCAGCTCAACATAAACGTCGATCGCTGTCTTCGGATAATATTCCTTGATAATGACCGGATCCAGGGCCTCCCGACTCACCTTTGAGATCTCTACGCTCCTGCGGTCCGGGCCGGGGCGTTTGCGATCGTCCACCGAGAACGGCGCCATATTATAGCGGTAGGT
>JAFGKP010000077.1 GCA_016928455.1 Methanomicrobia archaeon | reverse complement strand
TGCAACGACTGCGGCAATAAGTTCGATGCTCTGGGCGAGAAGGTCGTCTGCCCATCATGCATGTCAGAGAACGTCGAGAAGGCATGAGGGTCTCAGCGGCCCGAGCAGTAGCCGTAACGTAACTAACAGCCGTAAGAAACGCTCTGGCTGAGCATGGTCTGTTCTTCTCACCGCAGGGAGCGCGCACGAAAGATGAAGAAAGAGTTTGCTACGTTATTGAACGGTTTAAAGGCCATACATGCAGATTTTAAACCAATCTCGACCGAGATCATTGTGGTCGCGGACTGGGTACGCTGGAAGTGCCAGTATGGGTGCAAGGCATACGGTAAGCATCTGAGCTGCCCGCCCTATACCCCATCGGTGGAAGAGACGCGCCGGCTGATCCAGTGCTATGAGCGCGCGATCGTCGCGCGCTTCGAGGCGACCCCGAACCCCCGTGTCCCGCCAAAGCGCATCCATCACTACCTCTGGAATGCGATTCGGATCATGCACGACACGATGTTCGACTTGGAGCGGTATGCCTTTCTCTCAGGCTATTACAAAGCGTTTGCCATGGTTGCACTGCCTTGTACGTACTGCGAGGACTGTTTGCCGGAACGAGACGGCTTTGAGCTGGATCAGGCAGTAAAGCGCTTCTGCGAGCATCAGGACAGAGTGCGACCCGCGATGGAGGCCTGTGGTATCGACGTCATCACAACGGTGCGGGACGCCGGCTACGAGCTCGGGGTGCTTACCTCACCGGACGATAAAATCGAGTTCTTTGGCTTGCTTCTCATAGAATAGAATGACGAACTCGTGTGTGATCGCGAGCTTTCAGGGCGATGTTTGATTGCCACCATCGTGAAAATCAAGATGATGCACCGGACGCACGAGCTCTTCGCGCTGCCTGGCATCGCCTTCCAATCCGATCGCCGTCGACACCATACTGCTCCAATCCCGGCACGATGACCCGAACCACCGGCACACCAATCGCCTCCCGCGTCAAGTTCACCACGATCACCTGCTCAAAACCCCGCGCTTTAAGCAGCGTCAACACGTGAGTGATGTCCGTAAGGAAGTCGTCAGTATCCAGTGAGCGCGCCGCAGCAGAGGCAAAATCCTCATCCCTCACCACCTCGAACCAGTGCCGGTTCTGCTTGCGCATCCACTCGTAGCCCATAAGCCGGTTCATCTCCGCTGCAGGTGATCCGCTGCGCGCACCATGAATCTGCGTCAGTCTGCTCTGCGCCACCTCCGTGATCGCACGTTTGATCGCCACGCTCGCATCCGTGTGCGTGCCCATCCCGATGGTGAGCAGAGCTGGGTCTCTTAACCGCTCATCGTCAGAGACGGCGGCAAAGGTCGGAATCCCTACGTCGCTGGTGATCTCGCGTATGAGCACAGAAACAGAAACATTCAGGAATTTATCGACCAGCGAGCGAATCTCGCCATCCGCGACCTGTACCGCGGGCCCCGTATCCCGTGTAATCTCCACCAGCGACCACGCATCCCGCTCGATCACTTCTGCGAGCCCGTGAAAGATCGCCTCTTCCAGCTCGTTACCACCCGCCAGCCCGTTCGTATTCGTACGGAAGAGTTTGCTTCGTTCATATCGCGGCGGTAAGGGGTGAAAGACCGCATTAGCCGGCACATAGATCGATTCTTCCTGCAGCAGATCATACCCCTTCACCCACGGAATGCGAAGGTCCTCGACATCTCGCACGTAACCAGGGAGAACCAACTCGCCGGGGTTCACCACCTGCTCCTGCTTCTGCAGCCGTGCATAGCTCTCTACCACCAGCTCACGGTCGCCTACTTCCGCTGACCAGCGCTCGACCGCTTCCATGATCGCAGAGACCTGCGCTTCTTCCGGTGTCGTCCCCTTGCCATTGTGAACCGTCACTGCGCCATCCGCCGCGTTCGGGCGGAGGCAGATAAACACCGGTATTCCTATCCGATCAAGCCCGGTGATGTCTGTAACCTCAGTCACACCAGCAGTCGGCAACTTCGGCTCCACACGACTCAAAGTCTCCCCGGGTGGCACTGCACGGTGCGTACCTCGCTTGTATCGCTTGATGCAGGACTTAAGTTCCATGCTGCCTAATAGGTACTTAGTCTTCCAGGATATAAGTGAAAGGGCGGGGCAGGTGCGAGGCCGGAGCGAAACCTCGATGAGACAAGTAAAGACTCTGCGGCGAAATACCGGAATGGCTGAAACACGAATAACCCGCGTACCTGTTCAGGTTCTCGTTCTGCTTGCGCTACTCGTTCTACTCTCAGGCGCAGCGGCACAGGGCTCGGTACCGGTCTATTATTTCTACGGTGCTGATTGTGCACACTGCAGGGAGATAACCCCGCAGATCGAAGCGCTTGAAGCGGTCTACCCGCAGCTTGACCTGTACACGCTTGAGATCTCACGTAATGAAAGCAACAGCGACCTCTTTAACACGTTCATTATGGCGTACAACCCCCCTGCGGTGGATATTCCAGCGGCATTCGTCGGTACGACGGCCTTAATCGGCTATGAGTTGACGAAGGAGCGGCTTGCAACTGAGATCGCGTACTGCTTGGAGCACGAATGCCCTGATCCCCTTGCAGTGGTAGGGGAAACGGGCGATCAGGAACAGGAGACGAACGATCCTTCTTTGCTTCTTATGCTTGTCGGAACGGCGCTGGTCGAGGGCATCAACCCCTGCGGGTTCGCCGTTTTGATTGTTCTGCTGGCCTCGCTGCTCATGATAAAGTCGAAACGTGGCGTACTGATTATTGGTATCACGTTCATTGCCACGGTCTTCGTCACGCACATGCTTGTGGGGTTTGGGATCATGGAGTTCTATCTTGTCGCGGGCATTACGCCAGTCATGCGTGCCATGATAATCGCGATCGTCATCCCGGCCGGGCTCATTAACGTGCTCGATTTCTGGCGTGAGAAGTCCACCCTGGCCATACCTGCGTTCATCAAGCCCACGCTCGGCAACCTTGCGCGCTACGGTTCAATCCCTGCGGCGGTGCTTTTAGGCGTTCTCTCAACGATCGCCGGACTGCCCTGTACCGGCCCTATCTATCTCGCCATGCTCGATCTGATGGCTTCCGTTCCTACAAAAACGGTCTTCTACCTCATTATCTATAACCTCTGCTACGCGCTCCCGCTCTTCGTTATTCTGGTCGTTGTTTATCGGGAGACGTCCGCGGAGGACGTTGACGCGTGGCGGAAGGGCAAGCGCAAGTACATGAAACTCATCGGCGGTCTCTTGATGCTCGCCATCGGGTTTGCGATGCTCTTCGGGGTTCTGTAGCACGTGTGCGTTCCACCAGTCGATTCATCACCTCACGGTCAACCCCGACGCCGTATCACATACGCAACAGCCATCAAAGCCGCAATGGCCAGCGCGAGCTCGGATTCCCGCTCCGCAGCTGGCGTTTCTTCTGCTCTCGTCACCATCACATAGCCGCTCTCGTTCCAGGTCTGCAGACCGCCAATCACCGGATACACCCGCTCGAATCCCTGCTCCATGAGCAGCGTACCCGCTACCGAACTGTTGCTGCCGTCTGCGCTGTAGATCACGATCTTCTTGCTCGTGTTCAATGCAGCTGTCTGATTGCTCAAATTATCGAGCGGAATGGAGCGTGCACCTTTGATATGCCCTGCGTCATACTCCTCCGCTGACCGCAGATCAACCACCACGACCTCGTCATCTGCGTTATCCGTCCAGCGCTTTACCTCCTCAACCTCGACGTTCACCGGGATCACGGTATTCGCAGCAGAAGTGATTGCGATGCTGTGCGTGGCCATGACCGTCTCATTCCCATAGGTGACTGCGGCGTCAATGAAATAGGTACCCTGTTTTATACCTGCGCAGTTCGAGCATGAGGGCAGCGTCTTCGTGAACGTGATAGTATTTTCACCTGCCTGGAGCGCGGTCTTGCTCGAATAAGAGACATAGTACACGCCTTTTGAGCTCTTCACGCCCGTCACCTTAACTTCAGCCGTGCTCAGGTTCGCCGGTGTGTAAATCGACAGGAAGATATCTACTTCTTCCCGCGCGGAATAGACGTCCTTGTCCGTGCTCAGCTCGAGGATCCGCAGGCCGTGCTCTTCTAACGCGGCGGGGGCCGGTCCGTTTTGCGCGCCACCACTGGCGAACGCAGCGAGCAGTACGAGTCCGATCATCACAATTGAAAACACGCGTCTCATCATCCCGTCCACCACTCTATTATTCGTACAGTGGTATAAAAAAGATAGGCGCCGTTTTTTTTGCATCCTTATATTACCCACCGTCATAATCCCAAGTAATCATGCATACACGTGGATTGCAGTATTTCACGCTCTCAGAAATCGAGCCCCGCGTCTGGTTCATGCTCCGGGGTTGCAATTTTCACTGCCGGGGCTGCTTCAGGCCAGCACGTGACGAAGGCGGGACGCAGCTCACCGCTGCAGAGGCCATCGCGCGAATGGAGCGCGCATGTCTCGATTATTACGGCGAGCTGCCCAGCGAGGCAATGATCACCGGCGGCGAGCCTACACTCGATAAAGTGTATCTGGTGCAGCTCGTCCGCGGCTTGAAGACGCGCGGGTTCTCCAAGATCGTGCTGATGACCAATGGCTACGCCCTGGGCGAGGACGAGCGTTACGTGCCTGAATTGACAGAAGCGGGCTTGACCGAGGCGCACGTGGATGTGAAGGCATACTCCGAGGAGCTGCACCAGTGGTATACCGGCAAATCGAGCAAACCTGTGCTCCGGGCGATCGAGCGGTTGAATGCGAGCGGTATTACGCTGATTGTGCAGACGGTCTTTATCCCAGGGATCGTGGATCTGGATGAGATCGAGCAGATCGCACGGTTCCTCGCCGCGGTGAATGAGAATATCCCGTACCGTATCAATCCCTTTGCACCGACCTTTGCGGTAGACCGCGTCTCACGCCGCCCCACGCTTGAAGAGATGGAGCGTGCATATGACGTTGCCGCACACTATCTCCCGAATGCGATCGTCAGTCGCAGTTGTTATCGCGAATATCCCACACCGCCGCCGCAAAAAACATGGATTACGGTCTATCCAGACCTCACGGTGAAACGACGGAGCATGGAAGACCAGAAGGAAGATCGGCTGGCATGGTTGAGCGCTGATACGTCCCGTGAGCACTTGCTGGATGATTGGCAGAAGATAGCATGGGATGCAGAACTCAGACGCAGCCTGGTCGGTATCTCAGAGCATGCGGAGTCGCAGGCACGGTCGCGCAGGGAAAACGGTAAACAGGGTGGCTCGATTACCGTGAAATTCACCAGCTTGCTTCATGCGATCACGAAGACAAAATCCACAGAACTGACCTGCAACGGCTCGATGAGGGTAGCAGAGGTTGTAAGCCGGTTGTCATCGGAGTATGGAGAACAATTCCGTGATGAAGTGCTGGACGTCGGCGGCAAGGATGGCCATGTAACCCTCAAACGGTCTTTCTCACTGTACCGCAATGGGCTCGAAATCGGAACGTTGCAGGGGCTCCAGACTGAAGTTCATGGCGGTGATGAACTCGTTATTCTTTCCTGGGTGAGTGGCGGGTAAATCCCCCGGACAAGTAACTCCAGAATAAAGTGGTAGGGAACATGTCACGGTCGAATGCTGCGCACCGAACCGTTCGCGACATTGATATGATCGCGCTGGCGCGTGAGTATGGCACGCCGCTCTATGTGCTCTCAGAATCGAGCATCGAGGCGAATTATGAGCACTACCGCGCGGCGCTCGCTGCAGTCTATGACGATTATCTCATTTGCTATGCCGTGAAGGCAAATACGACCTTCGCGATTATCAAGCTTCTGAGTGAACGCGGTGCGGGCGCAGACGTTGCCTCGGAGTACGAATTGCAGATCGCGCTCGACGCGGGCATCCCGCCGGCGAAGATCCGGGCGAATGGCAACTGCAAGAGCGACAAGTACCTCACAGCCTGCATACAGCTGGGGATCGTGATCAACGCGGATCCCGAGGCAGAGTTAGCGGTTATCGACGAACTCGCGCGTGAGCTGGGGGCGGAGGCGAAGGTCAATCTGCGGCTCGCGGGGTTTCCACTCGCGTCGATTACTGCGCCTGCAATAACGACCTCCAGCGCGTGGAGCAAGTTTGGCATACCCATTCGGCGCGCACAGGCGGTTTTTCAGCAGGTGGTGGCCCGTGAACATCTCGTTCCTCATGGGCTGATGGTGCATCTTGGGTCGCAGATTACTGATATTACCGCATACCAGCGGGTGTGCGAAACGCTCATATCGCTCGCCAGGGAGGCGAATGCGCTCGGCTTTGCGGTGCACGAGCTGAATCTGGGTGGTGGCTGCGGGATCTCGTACCTCAACAGAGACGAGTGGACTGCAGTGAAGCGCGCAATTGCCGATCCCCAAACGGTCACTACGTGGGCGAATAAGCCGCTCGGGTATAATTGCGCGGGCGACTGGGAGTCCGAAGAGCTGTTCTGCCCGTTCACTCCTGATCGCTTCATTCAGCAACTCTTCACCGAGCGCCTCTCGGGAGGGAAGTCCTTCAAGGAGCATCTGGAAGAGCTCGGCTCGCCACGCGTGGTCATTGAGCCCGGGCGGAGTATCGTTGGCAACGCCCAGGTGACTGTGGTTCAGGTCGGCCATGTGGGTACCACGCCGGAAGGGCACAACGTCGTCCATGTTAATGCGGGCGTCCAGCTCCATTCGCAGAACCTTATTGTACCCGAGCAGCTCCATCATGTGGAGATCGCAGGTAGTACCTCTGAATCGAGTGAACGGTTCGAGACGTTTATCGCTGGTAATCTCTGCTTTACCGGCGATCTGCTCTATCAGATCAAATATCCGCTGCAAGGCCGGCCGAAACGGGGTGATTACTTGATTATCTATGATACCGGCGCCTATGCTGATTTCTTCGCGGCGACCACGAACTCTTTTCCGCGGCCTGCAAAAGTGCTGGTCACGAAATCAGGTGAGACGCGACTGGTAGTGCAGCGGGAAGATGTACACGGCGTCTTCCAGCGTGATCTCGATTGGCGCGCGCACTCAGCCGCTCGTTTCGGGTACCAACGGCCTGTTGAGCAGTAAGGCAGTGACCTTCCAGAGCGCATCCCCCGTGTCTTAGCGGCATTTGATGCTCCACTCCGTTATGTTATCCCGGCTTCACGGCGATTAACGCGATCTCCACGCCCGCGTCCTTCGGCAGTCGCGAGACCTCAACCGCGCAGCGCGCCGGCGCGTGCTCCCGGAAGTATTCCGCGTAAATCTGATTGATCTGCGCAAAGTGCTCCATGGTGGTCATGAAGATCGTGACGCTCACCACGTCGCGATAATCCATATTCGCTTCCCGGAGTACTGCACCGAGGTTATCGAGCACGCGACGGGTCTGCTCCTCAATGGTGCCGCGCACGAGCTCGCCCGTTTCGGGATCGAGGGGTATCTGACCCGAACAGAAGAGCAGGTTGCCTATTTTGATCCCCTGGCTGTACGGCCCGATCGCCTGAGGCGCTTCGCGCGTCATAATTACTTCTTTTCTATATGCCATTTCACACACGGCTCCTTGTCCTGACAATAAAATGTGCCATACTGCGTAAGTAAGATAAGTATTTAACTTCCTATCGCGACTCTAATAAGTCATGAAGCGCACGGTATTCGCGGCACTGGTGCTGCTTTTGCTCGCGCTTATACTCACGCTCACCGCTGCCCAGATCGAGTATGAGTCAGAAGATGATGAGGTACGAACACAGTTACTGCAGAAGTATCAAGCGGAACTCGAGAGTGACTTCCTTATCATTGAAGGCGATCCGTTCTCCCGGAATCTAGCCGACCCGCTTGTCGTGGTTGGCTCGAGCCTTGATGTTATTGAGCAGCGATATCATCCCATAATTCTGGCTGAGTTCCCCGGCGTGCCCCAGGTCAGCGATACGGAAACAACCTACAATGGACGGTCAATTTACGACTATAACCTCGTTTTGATCGGGGGGCCGACCCATAATCGTGTCACTGCCACGCTCTCGGAGGCAGGCCTCTTTGAATTCGAGCGGAAGACCAGCAAGCCGCGGGTCGTGGTAATGGAAATATCGAATGCGACAGCAGCCGGCTCGGGCGTGCTCTGTGGGACGATTTACGGCTTCACGTTTGTGCCTGATAAATGGGTGCCCATGATGGCCCTGCTACCGCCGGAAGCTGTGCCGGCCGCAGCAGCAGCAACGGGGATTTTCCTCGCATGGTTACTCCCCAAGCTCATCGCGTTTCTCCGCGAGTTCGCGAAGACGGCGACCGAGGAGATCAGCGAGGAACTACTGCTCGAGAAGACGCGGCCAAGCCTGGCCCCGCAGCAGTTCCCGAAGAGTGCACTACTGGGCCTGAGCAAGATCGAGCTCATGCATCTCACTGCCTCGTTCGTCTTCTTTGGGCTGTTTATGGCATGGGCTGAGAGCAGCATCTCGGAGTTTGTTCAGAACCTCCCGGCATATCTACTCGGCGCGGGCCTGGTGCTGATCATTCACGAGTACGTCCACGACCTCGCCTCGCATCGGTTTGGCATCGAGGCGGAATTCAGAATGTCACCCGTTGGCATGATTTCCGTGGCTATCACCTCCGTGCTCTTTGGCACGGTCTTCGCCATACCGGGCCGGACATTCATCTATGGTGATGCAACTGATGCGCAGCGAGGAAAGATCGCGTTTGTGGGCCCGCTGGTCAGCATCGTGATGGTGGCGCTCTTCTGGCTCCTCCTTCATCGCGGAGGGTTTGCAGGGGCACTCGGGTTTGCGGGATTCAATCTTGCCTTCATCATGGCGGTCTACGAGATGCTCCCCATCAGACCGCTCGAGGGAAAAGAGGTGAGAGCCTGGAGCCGCTGGGCCTGGCGCCTCTATTTCTTCCCGGTGTTCATCCTCTACGCCTGGATCTTTCTGTTCCTGTGATCAGCCTCAGATGCTTGTGCACGTTAGTACTCCGTCTTCTCGAACGGCTCGTCCGCTTTTATCGCATCGATCAGGTATTCGCAGGCCTTAAAGGCTGCTCTGCGATGCTGAGCACCCACCAGAATGAGCAGGATCTGCTCGCCTACCAGGTGTGATCCTGCGCGGCGGTGCGCGATTTCCACAGCCTCGATCTCAAACGTTGCGAGGGCCTCCTGCTTCAGACGCTCCAGTTTTTCCGCGGCTGCACGGTCATCGCCCTCGACGCGCATTCCCACCACGCCGTCGTCGCCGCGCACTATGCCCAGGAACATAACGATCGCACCCATCTCAGGCCGCTTCAGGTCCCGTACCAACTCATCGATGCTAAAATCCTCGTTGACAATCATTCCTCTTCACGCTCTCATCATAGTTGTACCGGCGCAAACGATAGCGCCTTTACTTCCTTTCACCATCTTGATAAGTTAAAAGTAGTATAACATTTCCTCACAACGGGAGGGCGATCGCTATGAACGAGCGAATACGAGCGGATTTCCCTATTACTGCCACTGTCATTTACCTGGACAGTGCAGCCACGAGCCTTACACCCGAACCGGTAGTAGAGGCGGTCTCACGCTATTATCGCGAGTACAACGCGAATGTGGGGCGAGGTGTGTACCGCCTGGCGCAAATTGCCACGCAGCGTTATCAGGACGCACATTGTAAAGTAGCACGCTTTCTTGGCACGACCGGGGGCGAAATCATCTTCACCAAGAATACCACGGAGGCCATTAATATGGTCGCCTACGGGCTGCACTGGCAGCGCGATGACGAAGTGGTGACAACACTGCTGGAGCATCATTCGAATTTCCTTCCCTGGATGAGACTGAAGGAGCAGGGCGTCCGCGTCAAGATCGTGAAACCCACGCAGGAAGGGCGCTTCGAGCTCGTGGAGTTCGAGCAGGCCATCACCGAAAAGACGAAAATGGTCGCGGTCTCACAGGTCTCAAACGTCCTGGGCACAATTGTGCCCGTAAAAGAGCTCGCGGCGCTTTGTGCAGAGAAACGAACGGAAACGGGGCCGCTGGTTCTCGTTGACGGCGCGCAATCAGCACCGCACTGCCCCCTCAACGTCGCGGGGCTTGGCTGTGACTTCTTCGCCTGTGCTGGCCATAAAATGCTCGGCCCCACCGGGACCGGTGTCCTCTGGGTGAGGGATCCAGAGCTGCTTGAGCCTGCATTATTCGGCGGCGGGATGATCGAAACGGTCTCTCAAGATGCTTATACCCTTGCAGGCGGTTACGAGCGATTCGAGGCTGGTACCCCGCATATCGCCGGGGGGATCGGGCTTGGCCGGGCCGTCGATTACCTCAATAACGTGGGTATGGCGCAGATCAGCAAATACGAAGCGCGACTGACCCAGCAGCTTCTCGAGGGCCTGGACGGCATCAAGAAGGTGCGGGTGTACGGACCATCTGAACTCCGTGATCGGATTGGGGTGGTCTCCTTTACCGTCGACGGCGTCCATCCCCACGAACTCGCACGGATGCTCGACGAAGTTGCGAATATCATGGTGCGTTCAGGTCACCACTGCTGTATGCCCTTGATGGACTATCTGGGGCTGAAGAACGGAACGGTACGCGCGTCATTGTATTTGTACAACACGGGAGAGGAGATTGATGCGTTGCTGGAGGCTGTGGAAGCTATAGCGAGGGCGGTGTAATGTCATGACGATACTGAAAGAGGTCAGTTGTGTGAAATTCCGCGGCAACACGTTCGTGGATACGAAGCACGAGGTGGCAGAGGAAGCACCGCTTGAGATCTCCGTGAACGGCTCGCATTTCGTTACCGCGATGCTCAGCCCTGAGATGAAGCGTGAGTTCGTGATCGGCCATCTCCTTACCGAAGGTATTATCAAAGACCTCTCAGAGCTCGAATCGGTGCAGATCGAGGGCCACCGTGCGAGCGCTCTCGTGGCTCATTTCCTACCCGGGTTCTCGGGTAAGAAAATCATCGTGAGCGGCTGTGGCGGCGGCACATCGTTCCTGGACGACTCAAAATTGCCGGCGATCACGTCCTGCCTGGTAGTCGAGCAGGATACGGTATTTACTGTCCTCAAAGCGACCTTGACCTCACCCGTGCATCGGATCACCGGGGGCGTACATCTTGTTGGGCTGTTCGTCGTTGAGGGGCACGAAGCAAAGCCAATCTGTATAGTAGCGGATATAGGGCGTCACAACGCATTCGACAAGGTCATTGGCTACGGATTGCTCCATGACGTGCCGTTTGACCACGCCTTCGTTGCCTGCAGCGGTCGGATATCCTCAGAGATGGCCCTGAAGTGCGCTCGAACGAACATCTCGCTCATAGCCTCACACGGCGCCACGACCAGTCTCGCTATTACACTTGCAGAAAAGACCGGGTTGTGCATTATCGGGTTCGTACGTGGCGAGACGATGAACGTGTATACACATACTGAACGTGTACGTCGAGTGGAGCGTGGTTTATGACCTCTGACCTGTTAGAGAATGAGATCGAACTGGTTACCGAATTAGCGCGACGTCTACTGATGGACATGGCAAGACGCGCGCCAGACGCGCCCCTGAGAATTCTCGATCTTGGCTGTGGTACGGGCAAACTCAGCCGGTATCTCCATGAGATGATTGGGTGCGAGGTGATCGGTATCGATCCGGTGGAGTCGAGCGTGGCAAAGGCGCGACAGAAAACCGCGACGCTCACCTTTCTCGTGCAGTCGGCGGAGGCACTCCTCTTTCCCGATACCAGCTTCGATGGCATCGTCTCGCTCAAAGCGGTTCATGAAATTCCGCATCCACAGCAGGCATTGAACGAAGCGCATCGCGTTTTGCGGCACGGTGGTCTGATCTTTATCATCGATTGGGTCGGTGGCGAGCCCCAGACGAGCAGTCATGGGCATGCAAAGCTATATTTCACCCCGAAACGCCTTCAGAAGGCACTTACCGTGGCAGGATTCGCGGCAGTCACGCTCACGCTCAATACGGCAGGTACCTTGATGCTGGCGGAAGCGCGGAAACGGTAAGTAAGCACGAGTCCAGGCATAAGGGTAGCGGGCAAGAAAAGAGGACGGGTAAGTGTTACGCATCTCCCCGCTGGGTAGAATCTCATTTTTGATTTGCCTTGAGAAAGCGAAAAGCTTTTATAGTGACACCATACTACCTTACCCTTACCCTATATGTGGGTAGTAAAAGTGGGAGGATAAAGAAGTTATGGCTAAGGCAGAGGATAAGATAGATCTTTTCGACGACAAAGGCAAGAAACTAGCAGACAATGTGCCACTCTCGGCGATCAGTCCCCTCAAAAACCCAGGGATCAAGAAGATCGTTAACCTGGCGATGCGAGTGGGCGCGGTTGATCTAGCGAAGCTAGAAAAGAATCTCGCAACCGGGCAGATCGCAGGCAGGGGCATGGTCATCCGCGGCGTTGAGCGGAACTTCCCTATCGTTGATAAAGCGAGCGAGATCGCCAAGGAAGTCGAGGACATGCTCCGTGTCGAGAAAGGCGATGACACGTCGGTTCAGTTGATGGCAGGCGGCAAGCGCATGTTGACGCAGACGCCGACATCACGAATCCTGTGTGACTACTCCGCTGGTCTCACGTCTGCCCTGGGCGCGTTAACGCATGCGATCATTGACGTCTGTAACGTCAGCATGTGGGATGCGCCATATGTGCATGCAGCCGTGTGGGGTATGTACCCCCAGGATCCGGATGCCTCAGAAGGCGCGGTCAAGATGCTGGTCGATGTGCCGATCAAGAACGAAGGTCCGGGATTCGCACTGCGAAACATCCCCGTGAATCACCTCGCGGCTACGGTCAGAAAGCGAGCACTGCAAGGTGCAGCGTTGACCATGATCCTGGAGGAGGCCGCGCAGTATGAGATGGGGAATGCAATGGGCCCCTTCGAGCGTGGGCATCTCCTGGATCTTGCGTACGAGGGACTGAACGCGAACAACATGCTGCATGACCTGATCAAGGACAACGGCAAGGACGGAACCATTGGTAGTGTCGTCTGGAGCGTCGTGGACAAGGCGAAAGCAGATGGCGTGCTGCAAGAGAAGAAGAAGATGCCATCCGGATACAGGGTATACAAGTCCAACGATCCGCAGATGTGGAATGCGTATGCGTCCGCAGGCTTGCTGGCAGCAGTGTGTGTGAACTGCGCCGCAATCCGTGCAGGCCAGCCCGTGCCGGGTAACATTATGTATTACAACGTACTCCTGGAGAAGGAGACCGGCATGCCGGGCGTTGACGGCGGAATGGCACAGGCCGCATCGGTATCGAGTTCGTTCTTCTCGCACTCGATCTACGGCGGTGGCGGTCCGGGTGTATTCTACGGCAACCACATCGTGACACGGCACGCGAAGGGTCAGTTCGTACCCTGCTTCTGTGCCGCGATGTGCGTGGACGCAGACACGATGTACTTCATCCCCGCGAGGACATCTGCGCTGTACGGCGAGGTGCTGGGTTCAATTCCAGAGTTTGCAGAGCCGATGAAGGCAGTGGCAGACGGTGCAAAGAAGATAATGAAGTAAGGAGGAACAAAAAATGCCACAATTTTGGCCTGGAAAAAGCCATGTTGCGGAAAACCGCAGAAAGTACATGAACCCCAGCTACACTTACCAGAAGTTGAGAGATATTCCTGAGGAAGACGTTGTACGATTACTCGCACACCGTGCACCTGGTGAGGAGTACAAGAGCATTCACCCGCCGTTGGAAGAGATGGAAGAGCCTGAGTGCGCGGTTCGTGAGATGGTCGAGCCGACCGAAGGCGCAAAGGCTGGCGATCGAATCAGATACGTGCAGTTCACCGACTCGATGATGTTCGCACCGATCACGCCATACCAGCGCGCAGTTGCCGCGCTGTGCAGATACCGCGGTGTAGATCCCGGTGTTCTGTCCGGCCGTGTGATTATCGAGGCACGTGAGCGAGACGTTGAGAAGATCGCGAAGGAGCTGATCGATTCCGAGCTGTACGATACAGCACGAACCGGCCTGCGAGGCAGGACTGTTCACGGACACGCGGTTCGACTGGACGAGCGGGGCATGATGTTCGATGCACTGCGCCGCTGGGCGATCGATGAGAAGACCGGCGATGTCATCTACGTGAAGGACATGATCGGCGGTGCAATGGACAAGGAAGTAACGCTGGGCAAGCCACTTCCGGAGGAGGAACTCCGCAAGCGAACCACGATGTACCGAAACGCACAGGGTGGGCTCTGGCAGGAAGTTGACGATCCAGAGTCGATGGACGTGCAATCAGAGGTACACTGGAAGCGAACGGTATACGGGTTCCAGTCCTGGAAGAACATCGAAGACGTAAAAGGCGGAAAGAAGGACATTGGGGTAAAGAAACTCAAGACCTACGTACCAAGAGGAGGTGTAGAGTAAAATGCCATATGGAGATATTCAGCATAACTTCCTGAAGGCGATGTCGGACAAGTTCGCCGAGAAGCCCGATAGCACATCAACGAAGTTCTATGTCTATGGCGGCTATACGCAGGATAAGCGAAAGACCGAGTTCGTCGAGGAAGGCAAGAAATTAGCGATGCAGCGGGTCTCGAGAACACCTGGGTACAACCCGGATGTCGGTATGCCCCAGGGGCAGCGATACCTGATGCCCTATATGCTGAACCACACGGATATCATGGTGAACATGGATGACCTGCACTGGATCAACAACGC
>JAFGKP010000076.1 GCA_016928455.1 Methanomicrobia archaeon | reverse complement strand
TGGGTCATGCAACAACAATATTTCCTGCAACTGGATACACGATAATAGCATGTATGGATTCTATCTCCATGGATCGAGCATCGACAATACGATCGAAAGCAACAATATCATGGTCAATGGCGTTGAGCAAGAAGAGGATATCTGGCAGTATAATTTCTACAATGGCCAGAGCGACAATGTTACCGCGATTGGGAATTACTGGGGAACGACAGGTGAAGCGGAGATAAACGCGAGCATTTGGGATTATTACGATAATGCGACATTGGGCATAGTGGACTTCAGTGGTTTTCTCGATAGCCCTCCGCAGTGTGCACCGATCCCGGAAGCGGCAACGATATTCCTGTTCTCGGCCGGATTGCTCGCGCTCGTCGGCTACACGGGCGTGCAGCGCCGGCGCAGCAGGAAATGAGCGGTGCGCAACGGGTAATCGTTCTTCGTTTTCACTGGGTCAGCACGATGCCGTGAAGAAGGGTGGTGCTCATGAAGAACGGTGATGCGGAGCGACTCAGCGACCGTACGTATGTTACCATACGCCCTTCCGCCGCCCCTTGTTGTTACTTTTATCTGTCTGTTCCGCATCATATACCTGTAAGCTGTAGTCTGCTGCGCTGAACGTTCTGGCCATGGTAACTGGAAAAGATACAGGAACGGTGGGTGACTTCTTCGAATCCTATGCCCGGATCCTTGGACTGATGCTGCTCGGGTATATACTCATCATGCTCTTCTCCACGCCGTCCATGATCATCGCCAAGTCTGTTACGACGATCGGCACGGAGCTCTCATACGATACCGGTACTGAGCTCGCGGTGCGTACGAAGATCGATTTTGGCAGCAACGCGCATATGCAGGCCTTTACACCGCAGATCGGTGACTGGATCTGGATCGGCACGGATTACGCGGATGACTCGCTCAAAGAGACGCTGGGTGCGGACGTCTTGCTGCTCCGGCGGTACTCACAGCCGGGGAAGATCATTGATCTGCTGCTCATGCAGTCACACAATCGCAGCAGCTTTCACCCGCCCATCGTCTGCTATCCCGCGTTGGGCTATACGATCGAAGAGGAGGGGCGTGAGTTTATAACGCTCCAGAACGCCAGCTGGGCTGCGGATCGCTGGATGCAAACGAACGAGTCGGTCGGTGCCCCGACCATAGCGGTCAAAAAACTCGTGGTGGTGAAGAGCTCGGAGACGGGCGAGATCGCGGAACGGCAGGTGGTGCTCTATTTCTATGTGAAGGGTAATGTGCTTGCGAAAGATACCGTCACGATGATCCGCGTTTCCGGGTGCGCTCCGGTCACCGAGCAGTATGATAGCCTCTTGAACCGTGAGAAGGAATTCATGGCCGAGACCTTCCCGTACCTCTTTGAGATGAGCGAACGGGAGCCGCGGATCTTTACCCTGCTCGCGTCTGGCTCGCTTCGCGATAAGGGAGCGCTCCTGCTGCTGCTCCTCGCACCGCTGGCGGTCATCTTCTATCCTGAACTGAAGGCGGTAAAGCGGCGCTGGACTGCGAGCAAACAGCAAGAGGAGTAACCGGTAGTTAGTTACAAGCGAGCGTGCGCGGTACGATCAGGAAGCAAAAGAGACGCTTCTGGAGCCATTACTGCCCGCATTATGAAGAAGAAAAGCGGGAGGGCGTTTAAACAAGCCCAGAAATGCGGCTTCTTTATGAAGAAAAAACCTATGCTAAGAAAGGGGTAGTTATTCAAATTTCTTTGGGTACCGCTTTCTTTTTAAATGATAGTTTCTTTTGTAACGGTTCCTTTTAATAGAAAAGTTTATAATCGCCATTCTTCTGCTTCTAAAAACCCTCTTATCCTACGAATAAAATCATAAACATCACGAATTTCATCGCTTAAAAGGCTGAAAGTAAGCTTGTCGTCTATCTTACCATAGCGATGGACGATTATATTCCTGAATCCTTTCATCGATTTTAATTTAGTTCGCAACTCTTCACTCAGCACATCGCCCTTTACCAGATGCTCTATAACATCCTCGTCTGTTCCTGGTATGCCAAGTTCAAGGTCCGCGTTGATTGATAATCGCACAAATATCAAAAATGTTCTCAAGCGCGAATTCGAGCTGTTTATACATCCCGTCTTTTACTAAGCCCAGCTGAGAAAACGCCCCAAACGTGGTGGGGAGATGGGCCTCCACCAATCCGATACTCTCTTCTATCTCCTTCAGCTTGGTTCTGATAAGTACGCTCCTCATCTTCTCTCGTTATCGTTTCGGTTCTTTAGCAGATTTTTTTGTTCAAAGAAAAATATGTTAGGTGATCGCCTGCTCGCCGATATAATCGTAGAAGCGGTGCTTAAAGGACTCAAAATCCTTGATCGTCTCGCCTGCCACGTCGTAGACAAATCTGATATCTGTGCAGTAGATGAGCTTCCCCTTCAACACCTCCATCCGCACATACAGGGGCAACTGCTGGAAGATCTGCACGTCATAGCGATCCCCCGCAAGTTCCGAAAGCACGGTAAACCTGAAGCGTGCTGCTTCCTCTGCACTACCATCGTAATAAAAGCAGAGGTCTATATCTGAATCCGGTCTCAAGCGGCCCTCCGCTGCTGACCCGTACAAAAAAATGAATCGTACCCGTTCAAATCCTGCTATACGCTTTATCCTTCCCAAATCCCTTCTCAGTATGATGTGACTCATGTTTAGCAGTAAGTAATCCGGTTGACGGTATGGTGATCCTTGTTTAAATAATGATGTGTTCTGAGACTCTGTATCCATTACGAGCCGTTCCACAGTGAAAAACTTCACGAGCGCGCGCGTATCCAAATAGATCATAGTACTCCTCTCACACTGCAGTCACCGTATCGCTCAGTTTACCCTGGGCGTGCAGCGCCGTCGCAGCAGGAAATGAGCTGTGCGCAACGGGAACAACACTGCGGGAAGCGAAGCAGGAAGCGCCAGATGGTCGTGTGCCATCGTTCTCTTCTCGCTTCGTTCCGCTGCTCGTTTGGCAGGCTCTGACGTGTGATTCCTCTCGAGCAGGGCTGCGCGCGCACGAACGCAAAAGTATTGAATAGGGTGATGGCAACCCGATGGCAACGGGGGAAAAAAATGGATAAGAAAAAAAGGGTAGTTACGTTGATGGTGATTCTCGTTACACGACCAAAAGTGATCGGCATTGCCGCGGCGGTGGCGATACGGCTTGGCTAAGGCTAGAAGCCCCAACAGGAAAAAATCAATCTGTTTAAGCAGTAAAAAGATGCGGAGGGAGAGATTCGAACTCTCGAACCCCTGCGGGATGAGGCCCTGAACCTCACGCCTTTGTCCACTCGGCAACCTCCGCTTCTGATCTAATCTTCACACCCTGACTAAACTAAAAGAGCGGCGGCGTTAAAGAAAAGCCTTTTTGTCTTCCCTCGCTCTATTTCACTAACTAGTTACCATGCAGCGACCCGAACGACTTGTGGCACTGAAAACTGATGCGATCAGGCTCTTCAAGTTCTCAATCGTTGGCGGTATCGGTGCGGTGATCAACACCATATTGCTCTGGCTCTTCACCGACCTCGCCGGCATGTACTACCTCTACTCCTCGATCATTGCCATTGAGATCGCGATCATCATGCAATTCCTGATGAACGACCGCTGGACGTTTAAAGAGCAGAAGACGACGCACGTCGAGCAGTTCGTGAGCCGTATCATCAAGAGCAATATCTGGCGCTCGGGCGGCCTCGCAGTCAATATCGGCGTGCTCTACGCACTGACAGAGTACGCAGGGCTCTATTATCTGCTCTCGAACATCGTGGGGATCTTCTGCGCCTTCCTCTTGAATTATCTCTTCGAGAGCCGGCTGACCTGGGGCGTTCGTTGACTGAGCCTCGGAGAGCGATCACGAAGAACAGCGCAGGGAAAAGCTTTATGTAAATCCGTAGCTATTTCAGTACAGAGAGTACATGGCAGAAGAGAGTTACAGCGCAAAGGACATTCAGGTGCTCAAAGACCTTACCGCGGTTCGTAAGCGGCCCGCGATGTACATCGGTGACACGAGCACGCGAGGACTTCATCATCTGGTCAATGAAGTGCTTGATAACAGCGTTGATGAGGCGCTCATCGGGTTTTGCACCCATATATATGTAGTTATTCACACTGATAACTCCGTGACGGTTGATGATAATGGCCGCGGGATCCCGGTGGATCTGCACGCGGAATACAACCTCTCGGCAGTGGAAATCGTCATGACGAAGCTCCACGCGGGTGGTAAGTTCGATGATAAGGTCTATAAAGTCGCTGGTGGGCTTCATGGCGTGGGCATCTCCGTGGTCAATGCACTCTCCGAATGGCTCGAGGTCGAGGTGCGGCGGAACAACCACCGGTACTATCAGAAGTATGAGCGCGGAAAGCCGCTCGGGCCCCTGGAGGAGTTGCATGTGCCCGAAGATGAGTGGAAAGAGTGCGGTACGAAGGTACGCTTTAAGCCTGATTTCGAGATCTTCGGGCCCTATGAGATTGACGCGGGCATACTCACGACGCGGCTGCGTGAGCTGGCATTTCTGAACAAGGGGCTTTCTCTTACCCTGAAGGACGAACGGACGGGCGAGGAGAAGCAGTTCCAATACGAGGGCGGTATTGCCGCATTCCTCGAGTATATCAACCGGTCAAAGCACGTGCTGCACGAGCCTATACTCTTTGAGGACGATAAGGAAGGGGTAAAAGCAGAGATCGGGGTGCAGTTCAATGACAGCTACGCGGAGAACATCTTCTCGTTCGTGAACAACGTGAAGACCATCGAGGGCGGGAAGCATCTGAGCGGGTTCAAAGCGGCACTGACACGGGTGCTCAATGATTACGGTAGAGAGAGCAATCTGCTGAAGAAGATAAACCTGGACGGTGAGGACGTTCGCGAAGGGCTCTCAGCCGTGATCAGTGTGAAGCTCCGTGACCCGCAGTTTGAGGGGCAGACGAAGACGAAGCTCGGGAATAGCGAGGTAAAAGGTGTTGTGGAGTCGATTGTTCGGGAGCACATGTGGGAATTCCTGGAAGAGCATCCGAACGATGCCGCGTCGATCATCAAAAAGGCGATGGAGACGGCGCATGCGCGTGAAGCCGCGCGTCGCGCGCGCGAAATCGTACGCAAGAAGGATTTTATCGCCGATTCGCTGCCCGGGAAGCTCGCGGACTGCTCTGAGAAAGACCCCGCGAGACGCGAGTTGTATATCGTTGAGGGCGATTCCGCTGGCGGCTCGGCGAAGCAGGCACGAGATAAGAACTTCCAGGCGATTCTACCGATCAGGGGCAAGATCCTGAACGTGGAGAAGGCGCGGCTGGATAAGATACTGAAAAGTACTGAGATCAGGGCACTCATTACCGCGCTGGGTGCGGGTATGGGGGAGGACTTCGATCTCGAGCAGATCCGGTATCACAAGGTGATTATCATGAGCGATGCGGACGTTGACGGCGCGCATATTCGCACGCTCCTGCTCACGTTCTTCTACCGGTACATGCAGGAGCTGGTGAGCATGAACCATGTATATATCGCGCAGCCGCCGCTGTATATGGTGAAGAAGGGCAAGGATGAGCGTTATGCATTCTCAGACGAGGAATATCAGAAGATACTGGCCGCGCTGGGCGTGACTGAGGGCGATACCGGCGTGAAGATCCAGCGCTATAAGGGTCTGGGCGAAATGAACGCCGAGCAGCTCTGGGAGACCACAATGAACCCCGAGACGCGATGCATCAAGCGCGTGAACCTGGCAGACGCTGCAGAGGCGGACTGGCTCTTCACCGTGCTGATGGGCGAAGAGGTAGAGCCCCGCCGGAACTTCATCACGGCGCACGCGCTGGAAGTCATGAACCTCGATGTGTGAATTGTAAATTGAGAGACATCTCCATTCTGGTGGTTCAGCTTCTATAACCACGTATCGTATCAGCCCCATGGAACCAGGCAACCTCTGGAAAATCATGCACCCTGAACGCTTCCAGGGCTCGACGAACCGAAGGAACTACTTCGAAGGCTGGTACTATAAACTCGTGGATGCCGCGGAAGAGCGCGTACTCGCTGTTATTCCTGGTATCTCACTCGGGTCAACGAAGGACGATTCTCACGCCTTTATCCAGATCGTCAATGGCACGACGGGCAACTACGATTATTTCACGTTCCCGGCCGCTGCGTTTCTTCCCGCTTCGCGCGCCTTTGACGTACATATTGCTGCGAACCGCTTTTCCGATGCTGCGCTTCGATTAGACCTTGCACAATCTGACCACCGGATAACGGGCGAAGTGTTTTTCGAAAACGTCGTCCCGTATCCAAAACGGCTCTTCTCACCCAATATCATGGGCTGGGCGTCGTTCGTGCCGTTCATGCAGTGCAAACACGGCATGGTGAGCTTGAGTCACACAGTTCACGGCGCGTTAACACGAGATGGTGAACGGATCAGTTTCGAGGGCGGAAAGGGCTACACCGAGAAGGATTGGGGCCGCGGCTTCCCCCGCGCCTATCTCTGGATGCAATCGAACCACTTTACAACTGAAGATACCGCCTTCACACTCGTGCTCGCCCGCATCCCGTGGCTACGCTTCAACATTCCAGGGTTCGCCGCGGTGCTCTGGCATGACCATCGCTATTACCGCTTTGCGACCTACACCGGCGCGCGAATCACGCGGTTCGAGAAGAGTGCTGACCGGGTACGATTGTCCATTGAAGATCGGCAGTTCAAGCTGGATCTGGAAGGGCTTCAAGGTACCGTAGTGGCGCTCAAAAGTCCCCGTGCGGGCAGCATGACCGGGCGAATCTTTGAGAGTCTCACCGCAACGCTAAAGCTGCAGCTGTATGCGAAGAGCAGCACGGGCGATCGGCTTCTGCTCGACGATACAGGGCGGAATGCCGGGTTGGAGGTCATAGACGACGTTGACGAACTGCTGCACGCGCTGAACCGTTCAGGCGGTTCGAGGCGCACGAAAGATCGCAAGCGCCGCGGGCAGGTAAAAACCGAGTAAGACCAGCATAAAGCCGATGAGATGCAAGCCATCCGAGCCGTTCACGAGACCCTCAAGGACATATGCACCGATGAGCAGTAGTGAGGTGACACTGTGCGATTTGATCATTGCCAGGTTCGCCGGCATCATCCGCTGCGGGTCGTGGTGATGGGCAAGCAGGATCTTCAATGACTGATAGGTCAGGGGGAACGCGAGGAATGCAAGGAGCGCGAACGGTGTGAGCATACGAGACGCCACACCCAGCATGATAACGAGGTACGTGGCCACCCAGCTTCCCGCATAGAGTTTGATGGCTGTTTGATTACCATAGCGCGCGACCAGGGTCAACTTCCCGGCTTTCTTATCATCCTCCAAATCCGGTATCTCGTTGATGACTACCATCGAGAAGAGCATGATGCCACAGGGCAGTGTTGCCAGGAAGGCTTCAAGGCTGAGCTGCTGCGACTGCACAAAATAGGAGCCGAGCCCAATGACAGGCCCGAAATTAATGAGCAAGCCCAGCTCCCCGAATCCACGATGCGAGAACTTGATCGGCGGCGCGGTATAAAATATGGAGCTGAAGACGCCAATAGACCCGAACACCAGGACGAGGGGCCCTCTTAAAAACCCTAGATACAGGCCAATCACAGCAACAGTGCAATACATGACCACAAAGACGTTAAACATCGCACGCGGCTTGATGAGCCCGCTGGTCAGGAACCCGCTGCCGCCTGCATACGGGTTCTTCGCTCCCGGTTTAAGCTGATCAACGGCATGTTTGAAGTCGAAATAATCATCGGTCATGTTCAACGCGATGTGATTGACCGAGACACCCAGCATGACCAGAAAGAAGAGCCATAACGAGAAGGTCTGGTCTACCGCCCAGCTCACGAGCGCGCCAATCGCCGCGGGAAACATGCTGGGCGGTACGAAATGGTAGCGAAAGGCACGAAACCAAATCTTTACTCTATCTACCAGCTGCTCGTTCATACTGCCACATAATAAGGAGGAAAAGGGTATTAAAATGATTCTGCGGAGAGAGCCGTTGCGTGGATGCACTGCTCGCTTTCGCGTACTCACCAATCAGGCGGTTGCGGTGAATTCAGCTGCGGCCAATTCCAGGATAAAGGCACGAGACTGAAGAAGCTCGGGATTAGTAGACAAAGGCGAGCAATTGACCACCAGTACCGGTCTCAATCGCCTGCGCGTGCGACATTACGCCTTTTGAGGTCGTTACGATAAGCATGCCGAAGTCGCGAGCGGGCAGCAGTCGCTTCTCCCATTCCTCAAATTCGCGCATATGAACGTAATACCGCGGCTTGATCGCATTGCAATCGTTGATCCGGCCACGGAGTTTTACCTTGAAGTAGCCAGCCTTGCCGTCCTCGATGAACTCGAACTCCTTGAGGTAACCGCCATCCTGCATCACGCTCAGCACGTTCCCGATCAGCTTGGAGGCCGGCTTTATCACGCACTCCATCTTCCCGACTCGTTCAGTATTCTTGATATGCGACAGCGCATCTGCCAGCGGATCATTGAGTGACATCTTCCCTTCTGTTCTTACTCCCTGTTCGTTCTCCCTTTCTTCTCTTATTAAACCCCGGGATAATAAAAATCTCTGAATGAATGCACGGCAATCGTACGACTCACTGCCATTCAGCCTCACTCAGTTAGTCAGTTGTACTTCCTGAAGCCGACTTCACTTGCGATCTCCCGGAAGCACTGCCGGCAGAGATAAATCCCGTACCGCCGTACCAAGCCCCGTTGCCGGCCGCACCGTCTACATGCATTCGCGCCCCGTCCAAATCGCTTCGTTCGCTCCTTTACCATCGTATCCTGATACCGCACTCCTTTTTTATCTTGCTTATCTCAACGTAGTAGCGACTGATATAAATAGTTATGAAACTGGCTGTTGCGGGTAAGGGCGGTGTGGGCAAAACGACCATTGCTGGCACGCTTGCTCGGCTCTTTGCCCGGGAGGGCGAGCGCGTCATCGCGGTGGATGCCGATCCCGCCATGAACTTGAAATTCGCGCTCGGTATCATGCGGAACCCTGAACCGATCTCGGAGCTCAAGGATCTCATCTTCACGAGAACGGCCGCGGATACTGGCATGGGCGTCTTCAAATTGAATCCCAAGGTGGACGATATCCTGGCGCAATTCGGCGCGCTGGGGCCGGATGGCGTCACGCTACTCGTGATGGGCACGATCGAGAAGGGCGGCACCGGGTGCACCTGTCCTGAGAACGCGTTCCTCCGCGCGCTGCTGCGGCATGTGCTCTTCAAAGAATCAACCGTGATCCTGGACATGGAGGCGGGGATCGAGCATCTGGGGCGCGGGACTGCGCGCGGTGTGGACCTTATGCTTACCGTTGTGGAGCCGGGGATGCGCTCAGTCGAGACCGTGGCGCGCATAAAAACGCTCGGCGAGGATATCGGCATTACACGGTTCGCTGCGGTCGTTAACAAAGTCACGAGTGCGGATGTGGCTCACAGGATCGAGACGATCCTGGTTGAGATGGGCATTCCCGTGCTCGGGATCGTTCCCCATGATCCGGCGCTGATACAAGCTGATCTCGAGGGTAAGGCACCGCTGGACGTTGGGGGCGTTGCGGTCGAACGGATCAAAGCGCTCAAAGAGAAGATCACCGCCCTGAGCTAAGACTCATCGACGGCTCTGGTTGGTCTCGTCGTTCTCCGGCGCGGGTTCCAGGTGCTTGGCAATCGCGACCTTAGCGGAGCGCAAGACTTTCGTACCCAGCATATAGCCGCGTTCAAGCTCCTCCAGAACCAGGTCTTCGGGCGCATCCTCATTGAGGACCGTCATCAGTACCTCGTGCTTGTACGGATCATATCTCTCACCCACCGCTTTGATCGGTTTCACGCCTTCCCGGCTCAGCGCTTCGAGGAAATCGAAATAGATCAGCTCAATTCCTTTGACGAACGATACCAGGTCCTTACAGCTCTGCGCAGACGTAAAAGCAGCTTCGAGATGATCCAGTATCGGCAACAAACGCTTGATCAACGACTCGGTGGCGCATTTCTCGTACAGCTCGCGCTCTCGTGCCACCATCTTCTTGTAGTTCTCGAAGTCGGCCTGCAGGTATTTCAGCCTGGTAAGGTACTCCTCAGCCTGCGCGGCCTTCTCCTTCAATTCTCGCTCGAGACGCGCCAGTTCCTCGCTCGAGACCTGCGCCTCCTTCGTCTCGATGCGCTCTTCCGCTGCTTCTTCCACGTCTGATTTCAACTTCTTCTGAGCCTTTGTCAAATCCACGTTCCTCCGCTCTCACCTACCGCGATGTAGTTAGCGTTTACCCGTTAAAAATGTAGCGTGCCTGTCCACCCGTTCGCGGTTTACTCGCGTTCGGGCCTTTTGATCGCAGAATCAGAAACCGGTTTATGTCAGTTCCGCATCGGGACGCCGTAGCGTTCACGAAGGCGTCGAGCAATCCGGCTTGATTCTTTCTTATATACTGGAGGGATTAAGTAAGAAAGCAGGAAGGAACGAGTGAGCACATGGCCGCCGAGCAGAAGGATAGGGATAAAAAGAGAGCG
Source organism: Methanomicrobia archaeon (assembly GCA_016928455.1). Taxonomy (GTDB): domain Archaea; phylum Halobacteriota; class Syntropharchaeia; order Alkanophagales; family Methanospirareceae; genus JACGMN01. Next base: position 9,598 of record JAFGKP010000076.1, on the reverse strand, counting down.
GAATACGAGGAAGGCATCAAAAAGACGGTTATTCCGGTCATTTTCGGCGTACTTGCGGGTATCAGCTCGTACTTCATCGTTCCTGACCCGATATCCTCTGACGGACTGCTCATTGCGATCCTCATGGTCCTCGTCCAGAAATTCGTCTATCCGTTCGTGCACACGAAATTGGAGAGTGCGAAGGACTGGCTGTATATCTCATTCATGACGCTCTTCAGCTGGTTTATGGTGTATACCCTATTGCTGAATATCTAGCGCGAACTTCTGTGCTACATGCGTCGTTGCAATTGCGAGCGCGTCGGAGACATCATCAGGTCGGGGGATTTCCGCCAATTCGAGCACCTCTTTCACTCTGCTTGCGACCTCCTGCTTCGTCGCGCGCCCATAGCCAGTGAGGTAATTCTTCACCTCGGAGGTATTATACTCGAAGATGGGCAGGTCACGAACCGCCGCGGCCAGAAGACAGACGCCACGTGCTTGCCCCACGCTCAGGGCAGTCTTCACATTTGTATTGAAGAAGATCTTCTCGATCGCCATTTCATCCGGCTTCGTCGCCTCGATCAGCCGAAGCAGCTCGTTATAAATCCGCTTTAACCGCTCACCGTAGCTGAATGCCGTACTCGTCTTGATACAGCCGCAGTCAATAGAGATGAGCCGCCCGTCAGAGAATTCAACGACACCCCAGCCCGTTATCGCGGTTCCTGGATCGATCCCGAGCACACGCATAACAAATAAATAAGACAAGAGCTACAGTAATAAAGGAATGAAGAGAAGGAGCAAAGAAAGCACATGACAAAAGAGGATGGTTTAGTGGTGCCGGGTGATTTTTTAGGTACATCCGAAGAGTTTACACCTGGCACGGGCGTGTACGATGAGAAAGGGAACATTTATGCTTCACTGATCGGTTGCGTGAGTATCAGTGATAAGCGCGTGATCACTGTAGTGCCGAAGGTGTCGACGCCGCCAATGCTCCAGGAGGGCGATATCGTCATCTGCAGAATAGAGGATCTGCGGGAGTCGATCGCCGTGGTGAGCATCGCGTGCATGCTGGGGCAGGAGGATCGCGAGGTTGCCTCTTCTACCCAGGGCGTCATACATATCTCCAATGTTAAGCGTGGCTACGTGAACGAGCTCCAGCGCGAATTGGGCTTTCTGGATCTCGTGAAGGCAAAAGTGATCGATGCCCGGGCGTTACGGCTCAGCACGGAGGATAAAGACCTGGGCGTGGTCAAAGCGATCTGCTCGAAGTGCAAAGGTGATCTGAAGCGAAAGGGCAATGTCCTGGCCTGTGAGCGCTGCAAGCGGGTGGAATCACGGAAAATCGCAGAGGATTACGGTAAAGGGCTCTCGTTAAGGTTATAAACGGAGGTCGATGTGAGAATGGCAGACGATGAAGAAGCACCGGATACCCGGGAGGCGGAGAAGAAGCTCAGGATCGTGGAGCGTACTGAGGGCGCCGTACGAATGGAGATCGCCGGGGAGGATCATACCCTCCTAGCGCTCCTCACGTCCGTGCTGCTCGATGATCCGCAGGTGGACATTGCGACCTACAGCATACCGGAAACGCTGCAGAGCAATCCCATATTATACGTAAAGATGAAGGCGGGCGATCCGTTAGAGGCCGTGAAAACTGCTCTGAAGGCTCTATCAGCGGCGTTTGAGGAGTTTGAGCAGAACTATAAAGCGGCAATAGTCTAGTGGAAGGACAGGGGCTTCCCAAGCCTCTAACCCGGGTTCGAACCCCGGTTGCCGCATAAGGGAATTACCGCTTTACCGTACAGCACGTTTTATGAATGAAAGCGGCATTCCAATCCCGAAGGAAAACGGGCGGCAATGAGGCGCGTTAAGAACAACCCACCGAAAGAACAGGACAAGAGTGTGCGAGCACCATGGATCAACTGAAGCGGTACGACTTCAAGAAAGTACTGGAAGAACTGCGTGAAAAGGTCGGGCGAGGCACTGAGCTCGTCTCAGTCTACATTCCGCCCGATAAGCAGGTCTCGGATGTTACGTCACAGCTCCGTGATGAGCACGGGCAGGCAATGAACATCAAGAGCAAGATCACACGGACGAACGTACAGAGTATACTGGAATCGATCCTGGCGAAGTTGCGATACGTGACCGTGAGCGAGAACGGTCTGGTGATCTTTTGCGGCGCGATCGATAAGGGCGGGGACAAGACCGATATTGAGACGTACATCGTCGAGCCGCCGGAAAAGATCTATTCTTATATTTATCACTGTAATTCGACCTTCTTCCTCGAGCCACTGGAAGAGCTGATAGAGGAGAAGGAGAAGTTTGGGCTGCTCGTGCTGGATAAACGCGAAGCAACGATCGGTGTTCTGAGTGGGAAGATCGTGGAGCCGATCAAGCATCTCACCTCTTCTGTTCCCGGCAAGATCAGGAAAGGCGGTCAGTCTGCGCCACGATTCCAGCGACTCCGGGAGATCGCGACCGAGGACTTTTATAAACGGATCGGAGAGCACACCTCACAGATCTTACTCCTGGAGAAAGACCTCCAGGGCCTCCTGATCGGCGGCCCGAGCCCGACGAAGGAGGATTTCATCAAGGGCTCGTATCTCCATTACGAGATTCAGAATAAGATTCTCGGCGCCTTTGATGTCGCGTATACCGACGAATCAGGCCTCTATGAGCTGGTTGACGCTGCTGAGAGCGTCCTGGAGGGCATGGACCTCATGCGTGAGAAGAAGCTCATGGGGCGGTTCATGAAATACATCGGGAACAACGAATTGATGGTAACCTACGGAGAGCGCGATGTACGCCAGAAACTGGAGATGGGCGCGGTGGATACGCTTTTGATCTCCGAGGAGCTGGATGCGGACTTTGTCCATGAATTGGTGAATCTGGCTGAGCTCACGGGCGCTGAGGTCGAGATCGTCTCGACGGATTTTGAAGAAGGTGCACAGCTGAAGCGTGCCTTCGGCGGTGTCGCAGCCCTGCTGCGCTACAAAACGCACTAACGGTGATGTGCAATGCTGCTAATCGCACTGATACACGCTTATTTGCCAGATCGCCGTGTTAGAGGGTCATATTTATACGAGCGAGTGAGTACCTCTTATCAGGATAAACGCGAGGAACGGAAAAGTCAGCTATGAGCGTGCATACTGTCGGCGAGATTATTATGGTCGGTACCGGCCACGTGCTGGAAAAAAGCGTGAAGGAAGTGGAGGCGGTGATCGAGCGCGAGCGCCCGGATGTCGTGGCCGTCGAGCTCTGCGACGCGCGGTACAAATCCTTGAAGGGCGACGTGAAAGAGGTGTCGCCGAAGGAGATGCTCAGTGCCGGTAATCCCTTTTTGATCCTCACGCACTGGCTGCTCGCCTACGTGCAGCGGAAGATGGGCTCGGAGCTCGGGATCGAGCCGGGTGCCGATATGATGGCGGCGATAAGAAAGGCTGAAGAGCAGGGCGCTGCGATCGCGCTGATCGACCGGCCGATCCAGATAACGATGCAGCGGTTCTGGAAGAAGATGCGACTGTGGGAGAAGCTCAAAATGCTCTTCTCCATCATCTTCTCGATCGCGAGCATAGGAGAAGAGTCGGAGGGGGAAGGAACGGGCGGAGAACAGGAGCATGCAGGGCAGGGACAGGAACCAAAGCGATTCATGACCGGCTTTCTGGGCACCAAGGATGCGATCGAGCTTGATCGGTTGACCGATGAAGACGTGGTGACACAACTGATGAATGAGCTCCGGGAATTCTCGCCCGGAGCGGCGACTGCGCTCTTAGACGAACGTGACGCGTACATAGCCCGTAGTTTACTGGACCTTCGAGATCGGAGAATCGAGAACGTGGTCGAAACGGGCACGTACCAACCGAGCGAGACGTGGGATCAGACCGCAGCTCGAGGCGGCCCCAGGATCGTGGCAGTGGTCGGTGCGGGACACGTGGCAGGCATCATGCAGTATCTCGATCATCCTGAGTCGATACCAACGAAGGAGCTCTTATGCTCGGTCCACAAAAAACGGTTCGGACTCTCGCTGAAGCACCTTTTAACCGCGGGTATTGGCGTAGCTTTCCTGCTCATTCTCCTCGCGCTGCTCTTCACGGGCCTTTCGTTCGATGTGTTACTGCGCGCATTCCTCTGGTGGTTCTTTATCAACGGCGTGCTCTCGGCCGTAGGCGTGGTGCTTGCACGTGGTCATCCATTCTCGGCGCTCACTGCCTTTGCAGTCGCGTGGCTCACCTCATTGAACCCGTTCCTGGCAGCAGGCTGGTTCGCCGGGCTGGCGGAAGCACACGTCCGCAAACCGTCACTGGATGATGTGAAGACGATGCTGTATGTGGAATCGCTGGGTGAGTTGTTGAGCAACCGACTATTCAAGGTCATCCTCGTCGCGGCGCTCGCAAATCTCGGCAGTATCGCAGGCACCTTCATCGGTGCATACGTCGTCTGGCAGCAGCTGGGGATAGATGTACAGGATATCTGGATCGGCCTGGAAAGCGCTTTTGGAACACTGCTGTAACCAAACGAGGGTTTTTTCTTCTGCTACGGTTTGTTAACTACAGAAACGCTCATGAAGAAGATGGTCATCTGGCCTGCATACCTAGCCGCCGGGAAGACGAAGCGCGAAGGGAGAATTGTCGCACGGAAATATGCAATCAAGTCGCCAAGGGTGGAGGAGATCAGCTACGTGGCACGGGAGCTTCACCTGGAGCCCGAAGTTGAGAAGGAGAAGGCGTATCCGAAATCGCCCTGGGACCGGAGCGGGCGCGTGCTCGTGACGAAGCGGGGAAGCAAGGGCGAACTCGTACGAGAGATCGCGAACGGGCTCAGAGCGCACCGTGAAAAAACGAAGAGCGGAGGACGGTGATAGCGTAAACAATGTTCGATTTTCACACCCACTCCATTTTCAGTGACGGCGCGCTCGTGCCAAGCGAACTGATCCGTCGTGCGGTCGTTCAGGGTTATGAGGCGATTGCGATAACCGATCACGTGGATTTCACGAATATCGAGTTCGTGCTATCGAATTTAAAGAAATTTGAGCCCGCGAAAGACCGCGCTATCACCATGATACGCGGCGTGGAGCTCACCCACATCCAGCCGGCAAAGCTGGAGAAGTTGGCACTGAAGGCGAAGATGCTGGGCGCTGAACTGGTGGTGGTGCATGGTGAGACGCTTGTCGAGCCCGTGGAGCGAGGCACAAATCGGGCAGCGGTGAACATCCCTGCGGTGGACATCCTTGCGCATCCCGGCCTGATCACAGAAGAAGAGGCGGAACGGGCGAAGGAGAACGGGATTTATCTCGAGTTGACCTCGCGCAAAGGGCACTGCCTCGCCAATGGGCACGTTGCGGCTGTCGCACAGCGTGTGGGCGCGGACTTGTTGCTCAATACCGATGCGCACGCACCGGAAGATCTCATCACCGACGAACTCGGTGCGCGCATCCTCGCCGGTGCGGGACTCACTCCGGACGCAGTGATCACGGTGATGGCGAAAAATCCGCGTGCCGTGTTACAGAACCTGAGGAAGGTGGATCATGTTTAGGACGCCGGGCGAGGTCTTTGAGAAAGAACGGCGGTATATCATGCCGACGTACAAGCGCCAGCCGATAGTTCTGATCGAGGGCAAAGGCGCTGTGGTCACTGATATCACGGGCAAGGAGTACATCGATTGTGTCGGTGGCATTGCGGTCAACGCTGTGGGCTACAGCCATCCTGCGGTTGTACATGCGATTCAGACGCAGGCAGCGAAGCTCATGCACGTCTCCAATCTGTATTATACGGAACCGCAGGTGCGGCTTGCGGAGAAGCTTACCGCGCTGACCGGGATGGCCAAGACGTTCTTCTGTAATTCCGGCGCGGAAAGCATCGAAGCGGCTGTGAAGCTGGCAGTCAAGGAGACGGGTAAATCCCGGTTTGTCGCGGCGCGCGGCAGTTTCCATGGCCGGACGATTATATCCTTGAGTACAACGTACGAGCCAAAATTCCGGGCGCCGTTTATGCCGCTGCTACTGAAGAGTGTGGAGTTCGTGCCTTACAACGATTCCGATGCCGTTCGAGAAGCGATTGATGATGAGACGGCCGCGGTCATTTTGGAGCCAATCCAGGGTGAGAGTGGTATACGCGTTCCCTCACCGAGTTACCTGAAAGAAGTCCGGGAGATCTGCACGGAAAAGGACGTCTTGCTCATCTTCGATGAGGTCCAGACGGGCTTTGGGCGTACAGGCGCATGGTTCGGTAAGGATCATGAGGGCATTCAGCCGGACATTATGACGCTGGCGAAGGCGTTGGGCGCGGGGTTCCCGATCGGGGCCATGCTGGCACGCGGGGGGCTCGAATTCGAGGCCGGTGAGCACGCTTCCACCTTTGGCGGCACGCCACTTGCCTGTGCGACCGCACTGGCTTCTATACGAGTAATAGAAGACGAGAAGCTCGTGGAACGTTCACGTGACCTTGGCGCGTATTTCCTGGAGCATGCTCGTTCAGAGCACGGATTGGCGTCCAGCCCGGTAGTAAAAGAGCTGCGCGGGAAGGGGTTGATGATCGGGATCGAGCTGGCCAGGCCGTGCGCCGAGTTTGTAGGGCAGGCGCTCGAGCACGGTATTTTGATCAATTGCACTGCAGATACTGTTATACGGCTGGTGCCGCCACTGATCATTAGTAAGGAGCAGCTGAATACGGTGTTGACCGTTTTGCGGGGGATAATGGAGTAGCCCACATTGCTCTGCCCCCAAAAAAAAGCCGCTGCTGAAAACGGCAACGAGCGTGAGAGCGGCGATCGCGAAAGGTATCATTACAAGAACCGCCTTAGAGATATTATTTGAGGATGGTGCAAGCAGCAAAAAGATCTTTTGACCTGAAACTGATAGTTGTGCTCGTGTTTCTAGCTGTCGCGCTCGTCTCCGTTGTTTACTACAGCGCACATCGTGAGATCACCGATCCACAGATCCTCATAGCGAAGACCGTTGATGCCTCGGACGTAGTGGACACCTATCGATTCGAGCTCAATACCGCTATAACGATGCCCGAAGGCTCGGTGGTGATGCTGAGCGGCTCGGGGTGCGTGGATTACCGGGCTCAGAAGATGCGCACGGCGATGACCATGCTGGATAAGTCGGTGGAGATGATTCTGATCAATAACACGGCGTACGTCAGGGAATCGTTCGGCTCGTGGCGGAGCGAGGATGTCACGGACCGGTCGATCTGGTCGAGCGGCCATGACCAGCTGGCGCAGCAGCGCGCGATACTGACGAATGCGTCGAATATAACGATGCGCGCAGATGATGAAGCGTGGATCGTGGAGATCGCGCCTAATCGAACGGACATGATCGAGCAGATGAACGGAGCGGGGCTTACCCTGAGTGGCGACGAAGAGCTGCACGATTTCGAGATTATCTACCGGATAGAACGAGGCACTTTTTACATCACGGACATACAGAACCGAATCGAACTGTTGATGAATCTGCAGGGGCTGCTGACGCCGATTGAAGTGAACAGCACCATCAGACTCTACGATTACAACGAGGCGCTGGTGATCGAAGCGCCCGTGGGCCTTTAGTTTAAGAACCGCTTGTTTGCCCGTACACTCGCGGGCGCTGGAGGTAAGCTTTAAACACCGCGCACTTCTCTCTCTTTAAGATACAGTACCGGTACAATGACTCGAACGTTTACGCTCGATCTGCACGTACACACGAATTATTCGCACGACGGCCACGACTCTATCGAGCGGATCATTGAGGTTGCGCGCGCGCAGGGACTTGACGGTCTTGCGATCTGTGACCACAATACGATGGCAGGGGTTCATGCCGCGCGTGACTACCTTGCCGCCCATGATCTGGACTTATTGATCATTCCGGGCATTGAAGTAACGACCGTGCAGGGCCATCTGCTCGTGCTCGGCCTCGAGGAGGGCGTAGAGCGAGATATGACCGCGGTGGAAACAATACGGGCGGTGCGGCAGTACGAACGCGAGCACGCGCAGAGCATCGTGATCATTGCGCCACATCCCTATCATCCATTTCGACACAGCATCGGTACCCTCTGCACACATCAGGATATAGAGGCAATTGAGGTCTTCAATTCACGATATTTCACGGGTCTCGGGAATCTCTGGGCACGGCGAACGGCGAAGCGAACCGGTAAGATAGCCGTTGCGGGCAGTGATGCACATTCCGCAGACTGCGTGGGGCTCGCGACCGTAACGGTGGACGTGGATGCAGATGAGCTCGCTCGGATGGTGGACTACCGTGCGATCGTGAAGGCGCTTAAAGCGGGAAGCGTCCGGGTAACGGCCATGAAACGAACGCCCTTCTGCCTCTATCTCTCGCAACTCTGCAAGAAGAAACGGCGGAGGGATTGATGGCGACCTGTTAGTTATACGTCGCTTTGGGGTTTCTCCTCGCTATCACTGAGTGCTGCGCACAGTTGTAACTCATCGGGCGTATTGATATTGCGGAAGGTCATCAATTCCGGTGCGAGTGCCTGAATTCGGGCTACTGGCAGGTAATGGACGTTCTTAAGCTGGAGCAGCACATTGAACATCCGCTCGTTGCCGTTCTTGATCGAGTTCCGAACAGCAGCGAGCGTGGGCTCCTTCTTGTATACCGCATGCAACGGCTCTACCATCCCGTTCTCCCAGGTGGGGACGACCGCGCTGTAATTACCGCGCTCCGCTTCCGTAAAGAGAAGATCCACGACGCGTCTGTTGACGAAGGGCATATCGCAGCCGATAACGAGCGAGTAGGACGTGGAAGCACGCTCCAGGCCAGAGAGCACGCCGGCAAGCGGTCCGAAGCCGCTGATGGAATCGAAGACCACTGTGACCGTGTTGGGTATCTGCTGACGGATTTGCCTGCCCTGCTGCTCATCTCGCGCGGCGATGATGATCTCATCTGCCACCTCGGCAAGGTTGTCAACAACGTGTTGAAGGAGCGTCTTGCGGTTTAAAACGATGAAGCACTTATCGCGCGAGTTGAATCGCTGTCCCTTGCCACCTGCGAGGATAACCACTGTTCGTTGCATTGCTACTACCGTATTTTAATAGTCCAGCGGAAGGAGGCTTATAGTTTAAATAGGAACGGAAAGCTAAAATACTATGGTTACGAATTTCCAGAAAGGTTAAAGAGGAAGAAGGGGGAGAGAAGAGAGCGAATGGAACCACGGAACATTATATTCTCGATAGTGATGGTCTTCTCCTCGTTCGTGCTCACGTATCGATTGTGGAGCAAGTATAAGGATCCCGCGATCGCGCTTTCCGCGGTGATCATAGTAGGAATGCTCGCGCTCTTGTTCCTGAGCATCGACGAGCGCCTGCGAAACATCGAGCGGGACATGAGGGAGAGGGAACGATCAGTACGCGTAAGTGTGCGGTCGGTGGAGGAAGAGGTCAGAGAGAAGGTGGATGCAGCAACGCGAAAGTTAGAGGAAGTGCGCGAGGACCTCATGCGGAGGGGTTATCGGTAAGAACTCTCCTGGCTCAACCAGTCGCGGCCTCACCAGCCAGGCTGTAACGTAACGTAGCGTAGCGAGCAACCACTCCGCTTTTCTGCGGTCTCAGTCAGTTATAGAAAGGGAGAGGTAATGTGGAAAGAGGTAATGGCGAAGTTTGAGGGCTCGCCATCGCAGAAGAAGGTGAT